>SDWK01000540.1 GCA_004195335.1 Shewanella sp. | reverse complement strand
TATTAAATCACAAGATACAACGCCTCTTAATGGTGTAGAGACCGTATCATTCTTCAAAAAGTAAAATACAAACTAATATCCTGTGACAGCCTCTTTTTTGGACTCACAGTCATAGTACTTGTATTTAAGTGGTACTTTCTTTCCGTTTTTGTAACCTTGATTTCCCAACACAGATAATCTCCCCATAGGCGTAAGCTTATTTAAGTATTTGAATTTGCAAGGTATTAGCTAATAGTTGAGTTTGGCACGATCCTTGTGTACTGAGACTATATCACGCAACGCAACTGATCCAGTTGCAATGGCTTCATTACCTCAGGTTTAAGCTTCGAGACGGGAGGCATCCCATGGCTGAAGAGGAAAGGAGTCCATGCAGAACGTGCGAGAGATTAAGTAAGACCAAGAACAAGTGTGCAGAGTCTTGTGAGAAGCTGAAAATGTATCAAGAAAGCTTTCCGGCCTTCACACTCTGGAGGGGATTTTCGGGTTCCTACACTATGCCAGGTCTGCATCGGACCCCAAGCTACCGCAGTTTGGACTAGGTAGTTTTATTCTTAGCGAAGTTTGGTTTTTTGATCCTAATTTATTTGTGGTGCAGTTGAGGTAAACACATGGATGAAGCATCTTGGGAAGGATGTCCCTATTATGTGGAAGACGAGTGCCCTCACAGCTCACTGGTAGACAGAACATATTTGATTCCACATTTGCTTAGCTCTGCAGAGGTCGAAGAAGTAAAAGCCATCTGTGGGAAATGTGGCTTGTATCTGAATGAAAAAAGGAAAAATTTTCGACTTAAAAAACCTTTCAGGGTCGTGGCCACCACGGGCACTGGGGAAGAGAAATTCAGAGGTAGGATCGCCAACGTCAGTGGAGTTGGAGCTCTGGTAACGTTCAATGATTGGCCTGACTTTGTTGTAGACCAGAAAGTGGAGATAGAAATCTATTCGAGACGGAAAGATTCAATAGATCTGGATGAGACTGTGATTAAAGTGACAGGCGAAGTCAAAAGAATAGATGCTGAAGACAAGCAAGCTGCCGTGAGGTTTTTGGAAGAAGTTCAACCGGAATTTCTCCTGGCGCTCTAGCCCTGAGGATACAGCACCTGCGTTCAAACCTCAGGATGCAAGTATGACACAGGGGGCAGGAAGCCCGACATATTCACCTTGAACCATGGTGAATCATGGTTCCAGATTACAGTGACACGATTGTTGAGAGTTTTACTCATAAATGGAAACTGTTTTCACAAGATAGGAATTTTGGTATATACTTCTCCGGCTCTGACTTCAGGTACGGTGTGACTTAACTCATTGAAAGTGTGGGGAAATAAGGTTAACTATTTAATTTCGTACAATTTTTGCATGCTGTGTGCCGGTTATGGAAAACAATCGCCTTTTTCCCCGACTCTTTTTGATGGAATTAACACAGCATGAGATCCTGATGGTTTAGAGCCCTTTGTCTGTTGCATTGCGCACTATGGTTTGATTAGCGGTTCCCGAGTTGTTATGAGAACATTTGATCAACGGAAGAGCCCCAGAATACATCAGAGCTTTCGGGTGAAATTTCTCAGGCAAGGGGTCGAATATACGCTTGAGGGAACAACTGCCAACTTGAGCCAAAAGGGGGCCTTCATCAGGACAAAAGACTACCGTTCCTTCCAAACAGGTGAACCGGGAGAGTTCACCTTTTTTCTTCCACCCGATTTCACCGGCCAAGACAAGGTAGTCGGTTTGCAAGGGAATGCGGTTATTACCAGGATTGATCAAGACAACGAGGGTATTGGTGTCGAATTTATTAAGAGTCTCAAGCAATTCGAACGTGTCGCCATCTCGGAAGTGGCAGGCAAAATTAGGTATAAAAAACTTGCCCGCTATCTTGCCACCTTTGAAGATTTAGCATTAAGCCAGTTTGTTGCTGCACATCCAAACGGTTTTCTTGTCGAGAAGTCTGAAAGATTCCTCGATAAAGATGTGATCTTTCAATTCCTCACCGATGTAGTTGAAGATGAGCACGTGCTGGAACAGTTACGACAAGGTACGGTGCGTTCAGCGGTGTTGGAGGCGAGAGTCATCGAAATAACGAAACGGAAGGATATTAGCGAACCTGATAAGATTACTATTGGGCGTTCACCAGACAACGACATTGTAGTCTACAACAAATTGGCCTCGAGAAAACATGCTTACTTGCAGCTTAGCAGCGCAGATCAGGCCTGTTTTCTTGTGGATACAGGATCAAGTAATGGTACATTTCTTAATAACACTCAAATAACACCTCATGAAAAATATCCATTGACCGATGCGGATGAAATATCTATTGGCCCCGAAACAAAAGTACTTTTTTTCGCCTCCAAAGCCTTCCATAGTTTCCTCTCAGAGCTGAAGCCCTCTCGGCCCTAAATTCAGAATAGTAAAATCGGGTCCAAATTTGTCTTGAATCTTTTGCCCCCTTTCCGTAACCTAATCACACCAGCATAGGTGAATACAGGACATTCATTATCATTTTTCGACTTCTCTACGGTGTCGGCAGTTTCACATCCCAGCGCTTCAAGATATGTAGCAGAGATGAGGGAGAAGGAGGTAGATCAATGTATAAATTAGGTGAGACTCTCCAAAAAGATGGGTTTCTGGAATTGCGCCAGGAAGGAGACCTTTATTTGTTCAGTATTGGGGACTGTTTTGACGATGGTGGAGAAGGGGTGTGCATGCCTCTTTTTTCGTTCACGAAGAAATTGAGCAGAGAGCGGGTCGAGGGACTGATTAAGTACTTAGAGGAAAGCATTTAAGATCTGCCATATTGTCCAGATTGATGATGTGGTTGGCGGCGTATTCTGCCCGCAACAAGACTTGTCGACGAGCTCAAGTCGAGTCGCTACGGGGAGTGCGCTCGCT
>SDWK01000539.1 GCA_004195335.1 Shewanella sp. | reverse complement strand
GAGCTAAGCAAAAACGGTGAGGCCAGTATCTTGTTCGATGGCGATATCGGTGGCATATTGACGCCATTGCTGCCGGAAAACCTTGTGTGGCAGGCCCCAGCGAATTTAACCTCTAAGATAAAGTGGCAAGAAGAGTCGAAACCTGAAGGCTATTTAGAGTTGAATTTAGCCCCGGGTCAGGTGAGTTTCAACAACAATAACCGTGTTATCGATGTCGGCTACAGGATGCTCAATTTTCAAGCGAGTCTGGACAAAGATAAGCTTGCCACCCAACTTAAATTTGATTCACACGATATCGCCAGTTGGGAAGGACAGCTTGAGATAAGCGTTTCCCCCGACAGAGCGATATCCGGCTACACCAAACTGGATCAAATAAACCTCGATGCCCTATCGGAGCTTATGCCACAACTCGAAACTCTGACCGGAATAATATCCAGTGAGCTAGAGATATCCGGCACCCTCACCAAACCGGATGTTTCCGGAAAAGTACAACTAAAAAATGGACACCTGCTGGCCGCCGCTAACCCGACTCCATTGGAAGATATCCAACTCGATCTGACACTATCAGGCCAGAGGGCGACACTCGACGGGCAGTGGAAGATGGGAGAGGGCGAGGCACAAGTCGCAGGTCTGTTTGACTGGAGAGGCGAGACCTTCAGCGGTGACATTCAGTTTGATGGTGATAAGCTTGCTATAATCCAGCCACCACTCGCCATCATCACGGCCTCTCCTGCCCTTAAAATCAAATTCGATAAAGATACAGCCGACATTCAAGGTTCAATAGATATCGACTCGGGTAATATTAAGATTAGCCAACTGCCTGAAGGCGGTGTCGCCGTTTCTGATGATGTCGTATTCAAAGACAGCATCTCCAGCGAACAAGTAGCGCAAAGCCCCTATGCCATCACCTCTAACATCAATATTAAGGTTGCGGATCAACTTAAAATTGATGGGATGGGATTAAGAGGTAAGCTAACGGGTACGCTTAATCTTATACAGGAGGCCTTTCGCCCTCCCCTGTTATACGGTGATATCAGAGTCGTGGACGGTAGCTACAAATTTATGGGGCAAACCCTCAAAATCAACACCGGGGAAGTCCAATTTATCGGCCCAATTGAAATCCCTAACCTCAATATTGAGGCTGTAAGAGAGATTAAGGATGAAGATGTCATTGCCGGAGTCCGCATAACAGGTACTCCACTCAAACCCATAGTGACGCTTTTCTCATCACCGGTGAAAGAACAAGCCGAGATCCTCTCCTATATCATCAAAGGAACCGGATTTCACAGTAATGATGGCGATCAGAATAGCGGTTTAATGATGGGAGCGGCGTTAACACTCAGTAACCAACTCGGCGGTGGTGCGGTCAATCTTATTGGTGAATCGGCTACAGGTCTCATCGAGAAAGTGGGCTTCTCTAATGTACAACTCGATGCCAACGATGATGGCCGAGTCGCCATCAGTGGCTATATTGGTGAAAATCTGATGGTTAAATACGGCGTCGGTGTGTTTAACCCAGGGTATGAGATGACCGTGAGGTATTACTTGTTATCTCAACTCTATCTGGAGACGGTATCAGGCAGCGTCGAGCAATCTCTGGATATCTACTACAACTTCAACATAGATTAACTCATCATTTTTCATAGTGCACAAAAAAACCGTTTCATGATGAAACGGTTTTTGTTAACACATCCAGCTTTCAATATGAGTTATAGCTAGGCTATTCTGCTGTTTCCAACAGATTGTTTCTGTATTTCTGCCAAACTTTGCCACTATTGATGCCATAACTTCGCATTAAGCCAGGGATCGCATTATGATTTTGCTCTTGGGCAAGTTGCTGTAACGCTTCATAGAATTCCAGCGCTATCTCACGGGCTTTATCTATCCCAAAATATTCTTCTCCGACTCGACTGTATAACCCTTTAAAGCCGTTTAGGATCAAAACATAAAGCGGATTACCGCAGTTATAAGCCATAGCATGGTGCAACTGATAATCGAATTCTACATAGGCTTTAGGATCATCGTTTAAAGAACTTATCCCCTCTAATACTTCGATCACTTTTTCCGGATTGTGTCGAACCGCACCTTTAAAATAGATAGCACTGATATTGGTTCTTGCAGAAAGTAACTGTTCCAACAATACAGGCTCACCAGCTGGATTAAGGTCAGCGATGGTTTCTAATACATTAAGACCAGAGCTTTCCCAGATATCATTAACGCGGGTAGGTTTACCGTGCTGAATAGTCAACCAACCATCTCTAGCTAGACGTTGCAGGACTTCCCTCAGCGTGGTGCGTGTTACTCCGATCAGCTCAGATAGTTCACGCTCTGCAGGTAAAATAGAACCTGGTGGGAACTTATCCTCCCAGATAGAACGGACAATATATTTCTCAGCAAAGCTCGCTGGTCCTTTGGCTTCAATAATATCTCTGTTTTTAGCCAAGACAGGAGCTTTTTGGACAATTGTCATCAGGTTATTTTTCCCAATTTTAAAAGTGATATTTCAGACACTGATCATACCAGAGCCGGAAAAAATGGAAACCTTTCTAGGATAATAGTAGTTAAGTTCGATATTTAACCTCACAAAACCAGCGAGAATTCGCTCTGGATCATTAAATTCACACGGTTTTACTACTCTAATCGACATTTTAAGCTTTTTTTAAGTTGAAGATGAACTTAGGGTATTAAGTTAGGGCGCTCTTTAAGCTAAACTATTTCGATTCAAATAGATTGAAGTAATAAATCTAATAATCATATCTATCAATTTTGAGAGGGTGCCATGCCTGTGACTATGAGTCAGGCGTTTATTGATAACTTCTTAAGGAATTCTCCTAAGTGGTTCAAAATCGCAATTATATCTTTTTTAATTATCAACCCAATTAT
>SDWK01000280.1 GCA_004195335.1 Shewanella sp. | reverse complement strand
ACTCAAAACCATATCCATTAAAAATCTTTTACGCCGCAAAGGCAAGGCAGGTTTCATCCTTGCCGGACTTGTTATCGGCGTATCCACGGTGGTGGGAATTATGGCCTTTGTTGAAGCCATGACCAATGATATCAACCACAAGCTCGAAAAGTATGGTGCCAATATTCTGATAGTCCCCAGAACCGAAAATCTGACACTTTCTTACGGGGGACTGGCACTTGGCGGTGTTTCCTTTGAGATGAAAGAGATCCAAGAGATTGAATTGACACGCGTGAGGACAATAAAAAATTCACGGAATATCGCAGCATTGGGGCCGTTGGTTCTTGGCGTGGTTAGTGTAGATTCGCATAAAGTTCTCATGGCCGGCGTGGATTTTAAGGCCGCCGAAATTTTAAAGCCCTGGTGGCATGTCCAAGGTGCCGTACCGGAAGAAAATGAAGTGATTTTGGGTGCGGAGGCTGCACGGATACTCAACTTATCCATTGGCAACAAGATAACGATAAAGGATAAAAAATTTACACAATAAAGTGACACTCGTCATTTTATTGACTGGCAATATTAGCATTAAATGATTATTATGGCGCTTGAGACAGAATTAACATCTATTGAACAAAAAAAACAAAAGCGACCCAAAAATGAAACCATTACAACAAAGAGTATCCAGCATTATGCTCGTCGCATTCATTGCATTAATATCTGGCTGCTCTACTCTTCCTTTAGTAAACTCATCCAAAGAGCTGAAGGTCAATGCTACTGAGCTGGGAAACTATTGGTTAGTGGAAAATGGGACATTAGACTGGTCAGCTTTACTTAACGGTAATAACGGCGGGAGCTTTGCCGCCACCTTTACCATTAATACCCAAGGCCAAATAGAGAATTTAAATCTGGAAATGATTGCTGGCGATTTTAAGACAGATAAACAGATGCATGCAGATTTTTCTAAGCAGACTTTTATCGCAACAAAAACTAATTATCTACGTCAAGCTGTGACCATCACGGCTAAAGTAAACTAACACTCATCTATTTCCGACACCTTGTTACTTAGATAAGCACAAAAAAGACGCTGATTAGCGCCTTTTCATTTATGACTCAACTTATGAGGCGACTCGCGCCACATGCTGTACCCATCCTTCCGGGCCTTCGATGTGCCCCTTCTGTATATCGGTGAGTACCCGATACAGACGACGAGTATTGTCACCGACATGACCATCTCCGACCGTAACTACCCGGTTATCTTCGAAGATGTACGAGCCGACAGGCGACACGACAGCAGCGGTACCAAAACCACCCGCCTCGATAATCTCACCAGACTCGATGTCCGCGATAAATTGGTCTAACATCACCGTCTCTTGACGCACTTCACAGCCGAGTAACTCACCCAGATCCAAAATGGATTGAGAGGTAATCGATTTAAGGATCGTATCGGTAAAACTTGGAATGATCACTGTGCCATCTTTGAGGATATGAAAGTGATTCATAGCACCGACCTCTTCGATCTGCTTGTTGTTAGCATCGAGGTAAAGCACCTGTGCGGCACCATATTCGGCCGCCGCTTTACCCGCCTTCAATGAAGCGGCATAGTTACCCGCAGCCTTAGAGGCTCCTGTACCACCCGATACTGCACGGTGGAAACGCTCACTGATAAGCAGACGAATCGCTTTATCGAAACCGTCAGAATAATAAGGTCCACTCGGGCTCAGCATCACACAGAAGGTATACTCTTCGCTTGGGCTCACAGACAATCTATCTTCGGTAGCAAAGATAAAGGGACGAATATAGAGGCAAGCTCCCTCCTGCATCGGGAACCAAAGTCTGTCCACATCAATCAAGGTATTGATACTCTCTAACTGCATCGCTTCAGACAGCGCCGGAATACAGAGAATATCGGCAGAACGATTGAGTCGTTCTGCGTTTTTATCTAAACGGAAGGTATAAATTTCGCCGTCATCATGCATAAAGGCTTTTGCACCTTCAAACACTGACTGACCGTAATGTAGGGCAATTGCACCGGGTGCAACTTCAAATGGCCCATAGGGGACAACTCTGGGATCACGCCACTCACCATCGCGATAATCCATTAAAAACATATGATCGGTTCTGAGGTTACCGAAGCCCACGTTTGTCTCAGGCTCGAACTGCTCAGTACGGCGCTCTAACGCAGGTTTTAAATTATAAGTTATTTGCATTGCTTACCACCTTGATTACTGAATAAGCAGCGTATGGATGGAAGGCAGTAAAGTCAAGGAGAATGGGGCTTGTCACTAATACCAATTACATTAAACATGCAATCAATTCAGAGCCCATCAGGGTTTTCAACTCAAGGCGCATCGTTACGACAAGTGAGTTGTTTCCCTATGCCCAAACAGGTTTCACAGGTTCGAATTTTACTCTTATTTTTATCGAGAAAGTCACTGATCCGCAGTGTCATATCTTGCATCATCTCCTGAGTAATTGGCCGCTTCCAGTGGTATCGATTCATCAAACGGCTTAGACTTAACTCGCTAACTGTTCTAATCGGCTGCATTGGGTCTCACCATTTTTTTGGGTGTTAGCCAGTGCACTGCACGCCGCACACGTCATATGGTCGCGGTAGTGTTTATTGAAAAATTGAGTCGTTTGCGCTTCGAGTGAATCAAACAGTGCTTGATTGAGCGGCTTTTTCCATCGGTATTGCGCCATCAACCTTGAGAGGTGTCGGTAACAAGTCTCACGACGATTGGACAGGTATTCAGGAGCAACAAGTTCACTTTCAAAATGTGTTAATGATCCAGTCAGATAGAAGGTGATGCCCTGCACCAACTCCTTCACCTGCAGAGGTGTGGCCTCTAACTCCCCATTTTGTACGGCCTCTGTAAGTGATGCGGTAAACCACTCCCAGAATGCA
>SDWK01000274.1 GCA_004195335.1 Shewanella sp. | reverse complement strand
TCTGCGGGGGGGCTTGCTGGACCGGTCGCTGGATATCGCTTTCCTGATGGGGCCCATCTCAGCCCCCGCTATTGCCAATCTTGAGTTGTGCACCTTTCCACTGATCTGGGTTGCCAGTCCTGCGCTGGAATTACCGGAGCGGCCGCTGACCCCCGAGGACCTGGCCCACTGGCCGATTATTACCTACGCCCGCAACACCAAGCCGTTTGCAGAAATCAGTCAGAAATTTAGAGAGGGTGATCTGCCGCCGCGCTTTTTTACCTCCAGCTCGCTATCCGCCTGCCATCGACTCACCCTGGATGGCGTCGGTATCTCCACGCTGCCCCGGGTCATGATCGCTAAGGAGTTGGCTGCGGGGAGCCTCAAGGAGGTTCAGGCTACCTGGGTGCCCAGTGAACTGGATTTCACCGCGTCATACTCTATGCAATCCTCCAGCGCGCTGCTGGAGCCGGTGGCCGAACTTGCGGTACAGGTGGCTAAAGAGTACACCGCTGAATAGTCGATAAAATATCGCCTACTGCCGCGGCTGGGTGGACTGTAGTGGCAATGCAGTGGGTCTATCTGACGCATCTGTGAGTAGCGCGGGGCTGCTTTTTTGATGGTATCCAGGTGGTGGTTCTGAGTGTGGCCGATAGTGGAGTAGTCGGAGATCGATCGGCGCTGCATGCACAGATCGGCGGATTCACATGCCCGCGAGCCCCGTAGCCGTCACTCGGAGTCTGTCGTTTCGAGCGCTCGCCAACGTCAGTAGTCGGCCCAAAAGAGCCACTGGAGGACTGTGGCCACGGCAACCGCCCTTGCTGGCCATGAAACATGGAAGCGGACGCTGGTTTTACTGTTCTGAACGTCCAGTAACGGCAGGACCTGCGACAGAGCCGACACCCCTAGTAGCTCAGACCAAGGGCCAAGTCTTGGCAGGAGTCGGCCCCCCCGAGTTCCTCAGCTCCATCCTGTGGCAAGAGTCGGCACAATTCAGCCATTCAGTGCACACAGGTCGAATGAAGCTATATTATATATATTACCACCACAAGACTGATGGGCGAGTTATGTTATTTGTCTGCGCAATAATTTTGAACTTCGCAAAACAAACTGGCATTACTACTAACTTATTTAAGGAGGATTAAAAATGCGAATAATTACTATCTTAACGCTCCTGTTTCTCTCAGTGATTCCATTGTTCTCGGCTGCAAAGAATACTGATGGTGTAAAAACAGTCCCTTCGGCCGACTTGTTGTTTCTTGGAGACACAAGCTTTGGTGAAAACTATCAACTTGTCTTAAAATCACAAGGAAAAGGAAATGTTCTAGAAATAAAAGGTTACGATTACACCATCGCTAAATTCAAACAAATTTTAAGCGAAGCATCATTAGTAATCGGCAACTTGGAAACTCCGATCACTGATAGGCCCTACTCCCCACTGGCTGGAAAAAAACGCTATATACATTTCGGAGACGTTCAGGGAACTCTTAATACTCTAAAAAACAATCGCTTTAATCTGCTATCCCTCGCAAACAATCATGCGATGGATTATGGCATGCCCGGTCTGACTCAGACCATTGAGCTAACACAAAAAAATGGGATAGAGACTTGTGGTGCCGGCGCGACTGAGAAAGAAGCAGCCAAACCCTATATGCATACTTTTCATGTTGGCAATAAAGGTGTGAACATCGCCATCCTATGCGCGTATAAGTATGTTGAAAAATACGACAAAGACTATCAGCATTATGCTAATGACCAACGGGGAGGTGTTTACAATATAGATATCAAGAAGTTAAAGGCTCAAATATCCACTATAAAAAAGCACAAAGAAAACCCTTTAGTTATTTTGTATTTGCATTGGGGGAAAAACTACCAATTCACCTCAGAGTATCAGGTTAAAACTGGGCGAGCACTTATCGATGCCGGCGCCGATCTAATTCTTGGTCACGGAGCTCATTTAATGCAAGAAATCGAGCTATACAACAACAAATGGATTGTTTATAGCTTAGGGAACTTTGTTTTCAACTCTCCTGGGCGTTATAAAAAAAGAAACGCTCATCCGTTTAGTCTGATTGCGAACCTTAGGATAGAAAATACAAACCAGGGAATCATCAAGAAAATTAGATTCTA
Source organism: Shewanella sp. (assembly GCA_004195335.1). Classification (GTDB taxonomy): domain Bacteria; phylum Pseudomonadota; class Gammaproteobacteria; order Enterobacterales; family Shewanellaceae; genus Shewanella. Next base: position 782 of record SDWK01000274.1, on the reverse strand, counting down.
CCCAGTTTTTTCAGACAACCAAGTTACCCAATACCAAAGTCGTTTTGTAACAAGTCTAGAGTTTCAAAAAGCCCTTGATATTCTGTCTCGCAGAAGTCGTATCCCTGGAGGTTTTTCAAGGCATATATCAAATGGTAACGATAAATATGGAGAGTACTTTGAAATAAAAGTTGAATAGATACAAAAGTCTGACGATACTTCATGAAGTATGCATTCAATGTTTCAGACAATAAGATCTACGTGCTTTGATTAATTATGGGAAACGATGCGTTCTCATTGATCTGCTAGTGTCTCCTTGGTGTCGACTTCCGCCTCTCGCTGATGTCCAGACAAGCCTGATTCGTGCGTCTGCTATCGGGAGGGACCCCGGGCGCCCTGGCTGGAGAGCCGTTAGTTCGATGGGCAGGGTCTGTCTGGTACCGAGGTCGCTCTCTGTGCCACGGTATGGAGCTGTATTTCTAGGTATTCTGACTTCACTCGCTGAAGCCCCTCCTCTGTATGATTCCTTATTCTTGGCAGGCCAATATGGGTAACGTGGAACACAGCCTGCGAGAAAAATAAGGATAAGACTTTATTGCTCTGCTGCGCAGGAGTAGGGGAAAATGCTTGGCGATGAATAATGAGACGTTATTAGCGATGAGTAATCAGGATATTTATGCCCTGGCCGACATAGCAGAAGCGGCGCAGGTTGAGATTCAGGAAAATTTTAATCAAATCGATTCGATTATCGGCGTGAGTCGAAGCTTGCGCGAATCTGGGTTCCCGGTGGATGTGATGACCAT
>SDWK01000271.1 GCA_004195335.1 Shewanella sp. | reverse complement strand
GACACTGATCGTACTGCCAGTGACCTACACTCTGGCATTTCGAATTCCCTATCCACGCGAAGGTCGTGTACAGGAGGTTAATGAAGCCTGATTAATTGATAAGAAAGCCTGATAAATTGAAAAACAGCTTCCCGGCGCTCCCGCCCCTCTGATGATGGGCGGGATTTTTCATTTCACCGATGCCTATTTCATCCTCATCGATAACAGGTTTGTAGAAAGTGATTAGATCGGCGATCCCGGTGGCATCTTAAGTGGCTGGGTGATCAGCTTAACTTTAGCGTCTTTCAGTCCTCGCTCGACCCCATCGGCTAACCAGTCAAAATGCGCTGCCTCGTAAGCACTCGCACGTTTCACCTTTCGCTGCAGTTGCTTCAATGTTGCCTTTAACCGTTCAGCCAGCTGGGCTTTGACTTCGGGTCTAGTCTGATCATCATGATAGGCGCATAACAGTTCATCGATGATGACAGTATTGACGCGCATCCACACCCCCAACTCTGCTCCCGTGGGAATATCGGCATAAAGTGTGTTGCCTAGCAGTTTGTTGACGATAGCGGGAACTGAGAGCTGCTCTTTATCGTTCAGATAAGCCTGATTAACCCGATTGATTCGCTCTGGCGCAAAGAGTTGTTTGACGGTATGACGGCTTAAGACTTCGGCCATCCCCATCGGATCGCTTATGACTCCCAGACCGGAATCGAAACTTTCTCGACTGCGATTATAGTTGCCCGATTTAGGCACTAAGGCTTCCTGCAAGGGTTGGGATATTGCCAGTGCCGATGGCAGCAGGGTTTGCACCAACGCATCGAGGGCACTTTTCTGCAGTTGCGGAGCAAGGTAATGCCAGGACTCACCGTCCACGCCATCATAATAACTGTAATCGGTACCGCCGATAAATTTAGCCGCGGCAGTGATCTGGTAACGGGTCAACAGATAGACTGGCACAAAGGTATCACTGAGTTCTCCCATCGGTTGGTTAGCTAACAGCGCCAGATTTGAGAAATTCTCAATAGCCTGACTCCTTACCTTTCCCAGTCGAACCAACTCGGCGACAGGATCGCTGCCGTTATCCCAGAGGCTCGCATAAGCATTACTGGCGCCTTTAGCGCGGGAATCGGCTTCACCGATATAACGCAGGCCATCTTGCTGCACCTTTTTCATTAATGCCGTAAGCTGAGTCGATTCCTGGGCTTCATCGCCATATTCGCCGTAGCCGTACTCGACCATAAACTTATCCCAGCCACCGAGCCCGACGCCATAGGGAGTAGAGATATCGATTTTATCTCCCTTTAAGGTCACCAGTGGATGGGGATAATCCATCACCGACGCATTGTCATTACTCGAGGCGGAAAAGTTATGATCGACCCCGAGAGTGTGACCGACCTCGTGGGCCGCCAGCTGACGAATTCGGGCAAGGGAGAGTGACATCGCCGCTTCACCAGCCGCAGCTCTGTCTTCCCAGCCCGCCGTTAAGCCGCGAGCGATAAGGTGATCCTGACGCACCCGTTGGCTGCCGAGTGTGACATGGCCCTTGATGATCTCGCCGGTTCTTGGATCTGCCACTGCCGAGCCATAAGACCAGCCACGAGTGGCTCTATGTACCCATTGGATCACGTTGTAACGAATATCTTGAGGATCGGCATCTTCGGGAAGAAGCTCAACGTTAAAGCCACCGATAAAGCCTGCCTGAGTAAACGCTTCCTCCCACCAACTCGCCCCCTCTAACAGGGCACTACGAATAGGTTCTGGCACACCAGGATCCAGATAGTAAATGATAGGTTTAACGACTTCACTGGGCGCGTCACCCGGTGTCACTTTCTGCAATCGATGACGCAAGAGGTGACGCTGACGAATATCCTCATCAACCTCGGTGCCATAATCGAGATATTCATCCGAGAGGTAACCACTCATAGGGTGGTAATCTCTGGCGGTATAGCCCTCTTCAGGCAGTGCGATAAATGAATAACGCAGGCGCACCGACATATGTTTACCATCGGGGGTGACCTGAGCAACATACTCTCCGGCTTTGTTGCTGTTAAATGAGAGAAGCACATCGACGTCGCTGTTACGCTCAAAAGACTTGACCCCTTCGGGTAAAATCACCGAACGCGTCTTGTCGAGTTGGTAATTACCTTGCCCTGTCTGCTCCAGAGTCGAGGCGATTCCGTGAAGATCGCTCACCACTAATTCATTGATCGATACCAGATCTCGTTTACCATCAATCACCTTTCCACGCCACAGAACCGACTCGGCAAACGCCTCTTTTACGGCTCTTTGCTCCGCAAGATTATCTGTACTCGCGCGATATTGAGTATTGAGTTGCTTAAGGAGTAGGTAAGGCCCATGACGCTCGAACTGCACCATACGGGTATAGCCTAGCTGACCACGATCCAGTCCGATGTCGTTAGAACCAACACCTTGGGGTAAGCTGGTTAGCAATAGAAAAGGTTGATTAAGCTTGTTGGCTTCCAGGTATAACTCACCATCAGTTTTGGAGTAAAAAAGATTAATGAAACCTTTGGCTGACTGGCTCTTTTTTATGATGGTGGCAGTATTTGTCGGCGCGGCAAAAACGTTGGCGGCAGGGATAGATATCAGGGCAATCGCCAATGCGATGTTATAGGGCTTCATTTGATCTCCTTGAATGGGGGCTACAGCTTCATCAATTTTTGTTTTTGTTATTGGCTGTACTTTTGATCTAGTTCTTATGACCAGTTTCTTATGATCGGCTTTCTATGACCTCAATGAGCTTAAACTGCTCTTACGTCAGTCTCAAGTGCAATTATTTCAATGACTCCCCCCGATGGAAATAACCACATCTCCATCAGCGGGAAAATCCCTCGATTCAGGCAAACACTCGTCTTCAGAGTCTCTTTTTGAAAGATTACTCTTTAT
>SDWK01000680.1 GCA_004195335.1 Shewanella sp. | reverse complement strand
AGATGTGTATAAGAGACAGACCTGGCTCAAACCTACCTCATCACCTTTCAGAGTGAACGGAGTGCCCTGTGTCTTGATTTCAGCTCGAACGTCATGTCGTTTAAACTCAGATATAAATAACACTAACGAATTGTTCATGACTTCATCGAGATTAATCATCTCGGCTGATGTTTCACGTCGCTTCAGCAGCCCTCGGATCCGATGCACCACGGCGCCGGCTCGCATAGATTGCGCATTAATTTTCGCTAATATTTCATAGGTTTCTGCGTCTGCCTTTCCCTGACTATTGAGGTGCATCATCCCCCCTTCACTGTATTGAGTAATCGCCGCGATGGGTTGATTCAATTCATGAGCGAGCCCAGAACCTATCTCTCCTAAAATAGTGGTGCTCTGTAGGCGTTCGAGCTGTAGGGCTTTATCTTTTAGCTGTCTCTCGGTATCGATAAGAAATTCACTCTTTTGTCTGAATTTATACTCCAGCCAGAGGTGGTAAACCGTCGAAATAAAGAAAAGTAACAAGAGTGCACCTCCCCATTCCTTATTTCTCTCCATCCATTTCAAGACAGTTTGGTAGAGTGGTGGAGGCGGGGTTTTCAGCTGTAACTCTTTAAAAAGCTTGATCACCTTGAGTTGACTCACCGGGGCTGTCCATCCCATGGTTTTGGCGCTAATCGCCGCCACATGATCGGGCTCTAAATCGTACAGCGCCTGGGATATTGCCTGGGTTATTTGGGTAGGTACCGTCTCTGCGGCGGCAAATGACCAATTGGGATAAAGTTGGGTACTGACCAGACATTCATAGCCTTTGGGCATGGTGGGGTGAATAACCCGAAAATCTTCCTTTTTTACCAGGCCGCTGTCGATCATCTCTTCAAGCGTACAAAAAGGGGTGATCGCCCCCTCGACGGTTTTATCCCGAACCTGATAGACGATGGGTTCCAGAGGAAAACCTAAGAAACGCAGCTTGCCAAAATATTGCTCCGGTGAATAACCCATCTTATGCAGTAACCCCACGGCAGCTTGATAACCGCCAAGCGCCTGAGGATCGCTGGCGACGATACTCTTGCCCCTCAGGTCTTCAAGGGTATAGATATTACTATCGGCACGAACAATAATCGTCGCACCTATAGCAAACGTGGTGCCTTGATGCTTACGGCTCTTCATCGTCGCCAACCAAGAGAGGGGGAAGTGGCTACTCAGGTTAAAATATTGCCCTGGGTTAGTGATAATAAACTGAATATCGTGATGTAGCAGTTGATGGCTCATGTCGTCAAAGTCGAGTGGCACTACCTCAAAATGGGCACGCGGTACTCTTTGGGACAGGTAGTCCATCATAGGTTGCCAGCGTAACTTGCCTTGCTTAACACCGTGGTTGGCGAGTACACCGACACGAAAGTCAATCTCAGGCAGAGAACTGTCTAGGCTCGCTGCATTCATTTCTGCTACTGAGTGAGCAAAGGCTGTATTTGATATAAGCATGACGATGATGAAGAGTATCGCAGGCATAACGCTATCCATTGAATCTGTTTTTATCTCGCTAAGTTAGACTAAACCTCTTAACAAAGCTGTGAGTGGAGACCAATTCATCATGGGTATTTGGTCCTTATCCATGGATAAAAGTTGTTTTAGTGATCTGACTCATCATCCCCATCTCAAACCCTTTGAGATCGAATGGACATCCGCTTATTCTAATTTAAGATCCCAATGAATGAGCCCTGTATGCCGAACACACTGCCGCTTTATCTTGTCGATGATGATCTCGCCATTTTAGATTCACTCAGCTTTATGCTCAGTCAGTTTGGCTACACCATTACTGCATTTAATAATGGTTATGACTTCCTGAATAAGGTGCCATTAAATCAGCCGGCTTGCGTCATCCTCGACAGCCGGATGCCTGAAGTTAGCGGACAGGAGATCCAGCAAAAACTACTCGACATAGACAGCCCGCTCGGCATTATTTTTCTCACCGGACACGGGGATATGCCCATGGCGGTAGATGCCTTTCGAAAGGGAGCCTGTGATTTTTTCCAAAAACCCGTTTCGGGAAAAGCCTTAAGTTGCGCAATCGACAAGGCGATGCTCTACAGCCATAGAACCTTCGAAGCCCAGTCACTCAAACATAAATTGTCGACCCTCTCAGAACGAGAGCAAGAGGTACTGAACCTGCTCACTAAAGGGATGACCAATAAACAGATATCGGAGGCGTTATTCCTCTCTTTGAGGACCATAGAAGTTCATCGGGCGAAAGTGATGAAGAAGCTCGAGGTACACAACATGGCTGAATTGGCTAAATATTCACAGATGAGTTCCGATGATGAACTCGATGAGATCCTAGGCACCACCCGCTAAAACCTTGCCGCTAGCTCATCTGCACAACGACGGCCTGCGACAACTTGTCGCAGTTTGCACATGAACCTTTGTCAGCTCAAATGTTTAGCGGCACAATACTTAAATCGATATTTGCAGCGTGTTGACTCGTAGATTCACGTCAGATGAAAGCTCGCTCTTTCAGAGCCAGCTGCCGAAGCAATGACGGCAATTGATGGATGAGACGATTGAAGCCGTTCACTGCATAAATAAATTTAGGGATACATCCACTGCACTTTCCCTCCCCGAGCGACACCTCCGTCACCGGGAATTTTTTACATCAAGCGGCTAGGCTCTGGCTCGCTTACGGAGCAACATATTTTTATCTGCGGCCTCAAGCTGGCTCTCAAAATCTGAGGTTAACTCAAGTTTAACGCCACCGATAGAAGCGGAGAAATGCGGCAAGACCCGGTCAGCAGATTGACGTTTAAACCCACCAAGCACTCGACTGCGTATGACATCTATATCATTTTCATCATCGATAACAACCAGAGCCACGAACTCATCGCCCCCCATCCTTCCGATCACATCGGACTCACGCACACACTCTTGTAATACCTGAGCAATATGCTTCAAAACGAAGTCGCCGACACTATGACCATGCTCATCGTTTATCAACTTAAAATCATCAACATCGAGATAGAGTAACCCTAATTGGCTGTTGGTGCGCTTCGCCAGTTTAATACGTTGTTCGGCCAACACGAGGAAACCTCGTCGATTGTTGATCCCACTTAACGCATCGGTAATGGCCAACTTCTGCATCTGCTCATAAAGGCCCAACATAGAGAGGTCGGCTTCGAGGATCTCTTTGAGATGATGGATCAGTTCAAGATAGGTCTCTTGGTAATCTGTCTCTTCATAATCCATCACACAAAACGTACCGAAGACCTCCCCACTTGGCCAAAAAACAGGGACACCTAAATAGGAGGTGAAACCATCATCACGCACTTCCGGGTTGCTATCCCAGCACACATCAATTGATGCATTAGACACGTAGAGTTCTTTACGCGTCTCGACAATTCTACGGCAAAAAATATTCACATCGGGCTCTATTACCACGCCAGCGGGATAGGGGTTAGAGTCTTGCTCACTGGCAATCGTCACTTGAAAGCCACTGGTGGTGTACTGCACAAGAAATCCAGCCGGTGCATCAAAAAGTTTGGCTAATAGATTTATCGTTTTTTGCCACTTCTCGATAGAGATAAGATCATGAGGGGTATCGAGTAAAAAACGATCCGTTTCAATTTCTGCATTTTTTGTCATCTAATACTCCATATGGCAAATAATGTACAACAGATACATCTTATACTAGATTCGACAAATCTTTAACATTTTAGCTTGAAAAGTAAGCTTTCGGCATACTCCGTCTCGAGAAACTGAGGACTTTAAACAACTAAATAAAATAATTAGGCTCTATGCTCAGCCGCAGGCTTTTTCAATAGTGTTCGTTGCAGGGTTCTTCTGTGCATCCCCAGTTAATAAACGCGAGGTTGCCGACACATTGCCCTTATTCACATTTAACACCTGCTGAATATGCTCCCACTCGACACGTTTAGGGTTCAGCGGCTCCTCATTTAAGCCCTGAACCTCCATGTCGACAGCTGCGACATTCAATACCCTGAGTAAAGTTTGCGTGTCTACCGGTTTCGCCAGATAGTTATCGGCCCCATTCTGATGGCTTCGACCGCGGTGGCGATACTGGCGTAACCAGTCAATAACACCATAGTGACGTCAGGCAGACTCTTACGCAGCGGTTCAATCAAGGACAAACCATTGTCTTCATTTAACTTCATGTCCAGCAGGATATGGCAGGGTTGAAACTGCCTCGCCGACAGCCAACCTTGTGTCACATTATGGGCTTAATCCCTGACGGGTTAAGCGCCTTGCTAATACTCCGGCCAAGGCCAGAACATCTTCGATGATCAACAGCTTTTTCGACTAGGCCTGAGAGGTGCTTTGTGACATCAGAGTTTGCGACATAGCGGTTATAGCCATAGTATTAGCTTTCCTCCACGGGTAAAGTCACTTCGGCAACGGCGCCGCCATCCACATGTGTACCCAAAATTAATGTCCCGCCTAAACGTTCAAAGCTGGCATGACTAAGCATCAATGTGATACCCATCCCTGCTGGACTGTCCACCAGCTTATGTCTCAATTGAGACATAAGGCTTTTAGGGATCCCAATACCCTAGTCACGCATCCGAAGGCGAATACAGGAATAAAAATCATCGAAACTTATCTCAATTTTGACTCTCTGCTCCTGCATGTATTCATTGCTGGCACGAGCCGCATTCTCAACTAAAGAGAGCTGTACTGGCAACAAACTGGTATCGGTTTGCACTAAGGTGTGGCGGGCTTCCTCATCCAACTCCAGCTCTAGTTTTAATTGGGGCATGAGCAGTGTGAGAGACCAAGGTACCCAACGCGGAAGTATCACGCCTCCATCGCGATAGGCAGCAGTAACCGGGAGATAAGAGCATTGATGGCTCCCCAGAAAATAAAGCCAGCGGCTCCGACGCTCTCAAGTTGGGAAGTAAACTGTGGGACATACATTACACTTCGTTTGATGCATTTTTATCAAATCCAGTGCGATACTATAGCGATTTGGCTTTTCAAACCATAGTGACTTGTTTAGTCTGAGATCTATCCGGGATGCTTTAAAAAGAGATAAAAAATGCCAGAGGCGCAACTACCACTTGTTATAGCAGGACCCATTCTTCGCCACTGCGACTCAGATAACTTTACCCTATGGTATGTCAGTAGTAAGCCGATGAATGAGTTATCGCTGACTCTGGCTCTTAAGCCGCCTGCTAACACAATTGCCGAGCTTTTTAATGCGCCACTGCTCGCCACTCAGTTCCATGTCATTAGGCTTGGTGAACATGCCTGGCAATATATCATCCATATTAATCAGACTCAGCTGCTTCCAGCCAACAGCAAAGTAAGTTACCAGCTCAATGACAGTCAACATGGGGCCATTTTTGCTGAGATAGAACAGCTCAACTACCCGGAAAATGACACCCCAGAGCTTGTCATAAAACCTGACATAGATACGATGTTGCATGGCTCCTGCCGCAATGCTCACCACCATAGTGGCGACGCCTTAGTCGCCGCCGACACCCGACTGCAGCAGAACCTGAGTGTTGAGGCCAGACCGGCACTTATGATGCTCAGCGGCGATCAGGTCTATGTCGATGATGTCGCCGGCCCTATGATCTATGCCATCGGTGAGGTAATTAAACTGCTGGGGTTACCGCATGAAAAATTTGACGATGCCGCCCTCCCCGGAAGTGAGTCGATAAGCTACCATCCCGCAGCGCTCTACCAGAGACATAAAAACTTACTTCCAAGGACTCAGTACCCGGCTAAGACTCCCCTTACCCATTGGTATAAAAACCATCCTATATTTACCTCTTCCATCGCCGAAAATCATCTGGTAAGTCTGGGTGAAATTATTGCATTCTACCTGCTCAGCTGGTCACCCGAGTTATGGGATAAGATTGATATTCCTAAAGAGGTGGCCGGGCTATCGGCGGCGAACACTAAACGGTGGGAGAGGGAATGGGTACATCTGCTGGAGTTTAAATCTGGCCTTGGCCAGGTTAGGCGGCTTATGGCGCATCTGCCGACCTATATGATCTTCGATGACCACGATATTACCGATGACTGGAATCTCACCGCTAAATGGGAGGAGGCAGCCTATGGCCATACTTTTTCTAAACGCATCATAGGTAACGCACTGATTGGTTATGCCATGTTTCAGGGAATAGGCAATGCACCCGCTAAATTTATGCCTGAGATCCATCCGTTGCTAGATGATTTTTTTGCACTTAACGATGATACTAAACATGACATGCTTATCGATACCCTACTCAAATTTGAGCACTGGCATTACACCTTAAACACCTCTCCTAAATTGGTGGTACTCGATACCCGCACCCGTCGCTGGCGTAGCGAGTCTAACCTTGCCAAACCGTCGGGCCTGATGGACTGGGAAGCCTTGATGGAGCTTCAACAGGAGTTGGTGGGTCAGAGTAAGGTTATCATTGTCTCGGCCGCCCCCATGTTTGGGGTGAAACTGATAGAAACGATGCAGAAAACGGCCACACTGCTGGGGGGATCCCTGTTGATCGATGCCGAGAACTGGATGGCTCACCCAGGAACGGCTAATACCCTGTTGAGTATCTTTCAGCACAGAAAAACCCCAGAGCAATTTGTCATTCTCTCCGGTGATGTTCACTACTCCTTTAGTTACGATATTCATATTCGCTTTAGAAAAGGCGGCCCGCAGATCTACCAGATCACCAGCAGCGGGATCAAGAATCAGTTTCCGGAAAAGTTACTGCCCATTTTAGATAAACTCAATGGTTGGCTTTATGGTCATTTCTCGCCGCTAAACTTTTTTACCAAACGTAAGCGAATGAATATTCGTGGTCGTCGTCCCAATGGCGATCGCAGCAGGCGGTTAGTGAACAAGAGTGGCATCGGCTTAGTCAGCTTCGGTCCCAACGGTGCCCCCACTCAAATCAGCGTGCTGCATGCGGACATGACAGAGACACACTTCAACAAACCGAGTCGGCAGCACCGGGACTCACGAATACAAGATCAAGATAAAAGCGGATAAACGGCGTAAAATCAGACGCCTGATAGTCGGCCAACAGCTGCGCCGTTGGCGATGATGATGGCGATGTGGCGGTCATATCTTTCCGTGTTTGGGGTAAGCTGGAGTGCTCGATCCGAACGACAGCTCTACCTAAAAATCAAGAATGACTCGTGCTGTCTCATTAGTCTCTGTCTTAAGAGTTTTATAACCGGCAATACCAATAATAATTTCCCGACATTGAATAGGTATAAATAGCTTATCCTCTACAAGCCATCACACTCGATATCGAAGTCGATGCCTGTCACCGGGTCCTTAAATTTAAGCCTTTTCGCCATCAACTTTAGCGGCCTTTCATAATCATCATCGGCCTTAGGCTGAAGCTCGGGGTAGCATCGGTCATTGAGTATCGACATCCCCAGACTCTGCATATGCACTCTGAGTTGATGTGTACGACCGGTTATCGGTGACAGCTTGAACACGCCGATTTCGCCCCGCATCTCGATAAGAGCTATCTCGGAATGGGTATTGGCCTCCCCCTCTACCACTTTCATGGTAAAACTGGGCTCCCCCTTAACCATACGGTTTTTTACCGTCCAATGAACAGGAAGAGTTAACCCTCCGGCCCTATGTTGAGCCAAAAGCTCAGGCGTTAATTTAGCTAAGGCCTGATACTGCTTGAGGATCTGACCGTGTTTAAACAGGTCATGGTATTGCTGACGGTGCTCGGGATAAAGACAGAGCAGCACCAGACCCGCCGTCGCCCTATCGAGTCTATGGGCCGGCACTATGGTCTCTATGCCGGTTTTAATCCGTAATCGATTAACTAAACACTCATTGATCACATTGCCACTGGGGTGAAGCGCTAAGAAGTGAGGCTTAAAGGCAATAATTACCTGCGCATCCCGGTATAAGACCTCTTCATCAAAGGGAATAACGGCTTCGGTTTCAACCTCCCTATAGTAATATACTCGGGCTCTGGGTCTGAAGGGAGTATTGAGTTCGATGAGTGCACCATCTTGCCAATGCACCTTGCCATCTAAAATACGATCTCGCCACACCTGTGGTTCAATCTGTGGGAAACGCTCAATCAGAAAGCTAAACACACAGGGTTTATCGGTGACATTTTCGGGAAGCACTACATAGGAGGCTTGCGTTGCACGGACAGTAGAAGACATAAATTGATTCAGATACGAGACACTCGTCCATTTTAACAGATCGGCAAGAAGATTTTAGTCCACATGTGACTTAATAAGATCGAGTACAAAATCCATGGCTTTATGACAGTTAGGTTGATTCATCAACACTTGCTTGTCTTTATTGTAGAGAGGGAGGACTTCCAACCAACGTTGACTGACCCAAGATGCATCCTCAAGATGAATATTGGCATACAAACCACACAGAGCCGGGTTAACCTCATAAAATTGCTCTAACGCAGCACTAATCAACTCAAATTCACCTCTTATTGGCTCCTCACTCCAGTTACTGGAACGAAGCGTTCTCGCGATCCAAGCACCATCTTTACGTTTGCCGGCCGACAAAATTTTCACCCTCTGTTTTCCTTCGAGCACTATGCTAAGTGAATTATCTTCGAGCTGATTAAAGTCGATAATTTCACATTGAGTGGCATTGGGATAACAGGGGGGAAGGCCATTGGCCTTGAACATACCAAATGCCAATAGATACTTGCCTTTCAGTACATCCGCCACAACTTGGAGATAGCAAGGGTCTACTACCCTGATTTCAATTCTTCCATCGGGCAAAAGCAAGGCATCACGTGTGATTAACGCCATCTCTTGTGTTTGCATAGTCTCCCCCTTCCCCTTAGGGTCGGTAACCACCGATGAGCTGCAGCCCAACACCATAATAAAGATAGGTAAGGCAATAATATTAAAGTGTAGCAGTTGCAGAATTTACTGCTTAGCGAACTTTTAAGGTCGGAGATACCGGACTGAATCGGCTAAATTCTGCAGTGCCTATACAATATTAGACAGACTAAAGCGGGGATTTGTTTCAAATAGCCATCACCGCACGACACTACAAATATTCCAGTCGATCCATGATTGTCTCTTTCGCTAACACATCGGCCAACTCCTCGGCTAAAACCCCACTCATCGCTGCAGACTCCTGCCAATAACGGATCCTCTCATCACGCTGAAGATATTTGAAGTCACTGCGATCGGGTAATTTACCGTAAGAAAGCGAGGCTAGGTACTTGGGTGTCGGCGCGAGAATCAGTGCGTTATGGTAATTACGCTTTGCCTTACGCCAGGGCAAAGACTTATCGAACCAGCCAGGAGTAAGGCTAGGATAAAAGTGCGGATAGAGAGTCAAACCATCGGCATGTGACAGTGGCAGGTCGAAATGGTAATCGGTGATCCCACCATCATAGTAATGCCCCTTAGGCGCTCCACAAATATCCGTCACTGGCGCTAATACCCAAGGAATGGATCCGCTAGCCAATAAGACTCGTGCAATATTTTTCTGGGTCAAAGTGACCTGTCGACTCGGAAGGTCATCGAGTCGGTTAAAGGGCGAGTCTTTATCTGTTGCACTGAAAACGAAGCGCTCAAAATGTAAACCTAAGCTTTTACGGCTCACCAAATTCGTGGCCGCAGCAGTTGCCAGCCCAAGCCCCAACGGGAGCCGACCCGGCAGGCGGTTAAGGTGCCTCCCCCTGCAGGCAACCAGATGGGTATTAATGACCTTGTTATCGACAATATCTTGCCCTGCTGACTCGCCTAAAATACCGGTGATTATCCCTATTACCTGCTGTGAAACCTCTGCAGGAGTGGGCTTTACATCATATCGTTGACCAATATAAAGCTGCTCTAATCGGGTATAGGCTGCTAATGGGTCGCCCTGAGCCAGACAAGCTAACCGCCATGCCCCCGAAGATGCGCCCAGGGTGTGTAGAGGTTGGGTTCTGTGTTTAAAAAACTCACCAAACAGATATCTGTCCAGCCCTGCAATACCAAGCCATTTGGGGCCACCCGATGCAGCCAAAAGTTGAGTAAATAACTCAGGTTTCAGTCCCTTTTCTGCGATCTGTTGATATGCTGTCGGTCCGGCAAGAAAACGTAAAGCTGGCAAGTTGATGAC
>SDWK01001058.1 GCA_004195335.1 Shewanella sp. | reverse complement strand
CGGAGATGTGTATAAGAGACAGGATTAACATCTCCCTATCTCAGGGGCAACCTTTGCTCTCAGGCACAACAGCATCAACCTTAAGTGTATCGCCGGATCCCAGTAACCCGGGAAAGAGTCAGATCAGTATTCAGTTTGGCCAATCACACTTTCCACTGGATGAAACGGCAGGCGGAAGCTTAGGCGCTCTTATCGATTATCGTGATAACAGCTTGAGTGAGTCCAAAGCCTTTATCGATGAGTTAGCCATGACCATGGCCGACGAATTCAATGCCGTGCTCAAGGGAGGAACCGATTTAAACGGTAACGCACCGAGCCAAGACCTGTTCACCTACGATCCCGACAATCCAGCCGGCAGCCTTAAACTCACCTCAGGCTTTACCGCTGAGATGCTGGCATTTGGTCAAGACGGCACTCCCGGTGACAATAGCAATCTCAAAGCCTTAGCCGAAATTGCCGAAAAGAGTTTCGATTTCAACTCCATCGGGGCCGAAACAACGATGGGTGATGCCTTTGCCAGTAAAATAGGTGAGCTAGGCTCGGCATCACGTCAGGCCAAAATGAGCGCCGATACCAGTGTAAAACTGCAGATGGAAGCCCAGTCTCAGTGGTCAAGTACCAGTGGCGTCAATATGGATGAAGAGGCCGTAAATCTGATCGTCTATCAGCAGGCATATCAAGCCAATGCGAAGGTCATATCGACCGCCGATCAGTTATTCCAAACCATACTCAACAGTATTTAAGGACGCCAGCACATGCGAGTCAGCACTCAAAATATCTACAGCAGTAACCTCTACAATCTACAAAATACCACCAGCGATCTAGCCAAGCTCAATGAAATGATGTCGACAGGCAAATCTATTCTACGTCCTTCGGACGATCCTATTGGTTCGGTCAAGGTGATCGGTAGCCAAAGAGATATGGCAGCGACGAACCAATATCTTAAAAATATCGACTCATTGAGTAACAGCTTTAGCCGTGCAGAGACCAACCTCTCCAGCTTGGTCGAGCTACAGAGTCGTATGCGAGAGATAACCATCTCAACCAATAACGGCAGCCTTTCCTCCGAAGACAGAGCCGCCTACGCCACTGAATTAAATGAGCTGCTTGGTGCATTAACCGACACTCTTAATGCCAAAGATGAGAGTGGCAACTACCTATTCTCAGGCAACTTAACCAATACGGCCCCCATCACCACCGACGCCAGTGGTAACTACATCTATCAAGGGGACAGCAATCATCGCGAAGTACAGACCTCCAGCTCGTCGTGGATACCTGCCAACGTGACCGCCGAGGAGTTTATCTTTTCCAACGGCAGTACTGATATTCTCAATCAAACCAAAGATTTTATCGCGCTATTGGAAGATCCCAATCTTTCCCCCGGTAATCCCGCCTTCGATGACGTGGCCAATGCCATGATAGGCGTATTAGACGACACACTAACCAGTATCAGTGGCGCCATTACCGATATTGGTGGCAAGCAGAATAGCTTAAATCTGGTGCAGTCATCCCATGAGGAGATGGTGCTATTTAACAAAGAGGTTATCGGTGAAACTGAAGGTCTGGATTATGCTCAAGCCACTGCCGAATTTAATATTAAACTCACCACGCTCAAAGTCACCCAGCAGACCTTCGTGCAGGTCAGTCAACTGTCCCTGTTTAATCAGCTGTAAGCGGTTTCAATGATCAATTCAATCTCCGATAGCCTAAGTGTCCAACAGCGCAATCCAACCTTGCCTGCTGCCACAGGCGAGCGACTTAACACTCAAAAGACACAGCCCTTAGCGGTATCCCCTCTTTCTACCCATAGGCTGGAGATCTATGTCCGCTGGGCAAAAGTCACTCAGGGACAGCACAGTATCTCCGCCTATCAAGTTGCCGAGCAAGGTCTCAAGCAAGTCATACAGCTTTTAAGGCAACTCAAGAAACAGGTACAAACCGCACTCGCACTCAGTGGAGAGCTGCGCACGACTAAGACGACAGCAGCACTAGCCATTCAATCCAGGCTCTCGCGGATAAGGGTCGAATATCGAAATAAGCCGTTGCTGGATCATCAGCTAAACCTTATCTCGGCTAAACACCCCGCCACACCTCGTCAATTTACCTTGAGATCTATCGAATTAGCACAAACTAAACCCAGAGATGAAAGGGTATTGGTCCAGCTGGATAGCCATTCGGTCATGACGCTACTGCCAGCCAATCAGTCTCAAAATGCCCTCAGGGCACAGCTAAACCAAAATCTAGCCACGCTAGGGATCTCCATCGCACCATCCACTTCGCCAACCACTGTCTTCGATTGTGATGAAAGCTGTTGGCAGAAAATCATCCACGGAATAATGATGACCGGGCAAGGGCAAAGACTACCGGCAGGCGAAGCGAGAATAATAAAAGTTGAGGAACAACTAAGCTGGCAAGATCCCAGACAGTGGCGCTTCGGCACAGAACTCGAGCTAAAGCAGACCAGTGCTAAAGTGGAGAAATCCTTGTTTAAACTGCAACAGCAGTTAAGGGAATTAAACGACGCCAGCGATAAGATACACAGACAGCTACAGCGAACCAACAAGCAACACCCATTCGAGGAACTTGAGAAAACCCTTAAGAGCCTAGATCGCCTGATGCAAGCAACCCCCTTCTCACTGCAGATGACCTCAGTCATGGCCCAGGCTAATGTCACCCGCTCACAAGTATCATCACTGCTGGAATAAACAGGTTTTCGATAAACGCTTCCCTTTAACTACAACAAAACAAAAAATTAACTCACTATAAAACATGATGTTAAGTTAATTTAATAAAATATTTTCAATAACATTTTTCAGTTTTCTAACTCAATGTCGTTTTAATATTTTAGACACACAACAAATTACTTAAAATTTAAAGGAAGACATTATGTTATC
>SDWK01000676.1 GCA_004195335.1 Shewanella sp. | reverse complement strand
TAATAATGTAAAGGCTGAAGACAGATGACCCAATGTCAATCAGTCAATGAGACTGATGGTGTGCGCTTCACTGTGGATCGTGTGCCGAGCGTTGCTGACGCAAGAGGTGCCTGGGAGATGAAGACGTTAATCTTGAATAATAATGTAAAGGCTGAAGACAGATGACCCAATGTCAATCAATCAACGAATTTGTGGTGCGCTTTGCCAATACTAACGGTACCGGTTCTGCGAGTGCGAACAATATGTTCGCCAAGGCCATCATGCGAATGGGGCTCCCGGTAAGCGCTAAGAATATATTTCCATCTAATATTCAAGGGATGCCCACCTGGTTCGAGGTGAGGATCAGTGAGAAAGGCTATCTGGGGCGTCGCGGCGGATCGCCTGAAATGGTGGTGGCCATGAATGCTCAGACCTTGAGTGAAGATATAGACTCGGTACGAGCCGGAGGCTATCTGCTGTATGACTCCAGCTGTATGTTAACTAAGCGTCTTGAGCGTGAGGATATTACCTTTTTAGGGATGCCTATCTCCGAGATCTGCCGCACCGAGTACACTGATCAACGTCAGCGACAGCTATTTAAGAATGTGATCTATGTGGGAGCCATGGCCGCTCTGCTTGGCCTTGATTTTCAGGTACTCAGGCAGCTGGTGTCGGAACAGTTTAAGGGAAAAGATAAGCTTATCCGTCCCAACCTGTACGCCTTGGAGCTTGGCTTTCAATTTGCGAATAAACAGTTTAGCTGTCCGTTAGCCATACACGTTGAACGCCGAGATTTGGTGGGCGATAGAATTATGGTCGATGGCAATACTGCCTGCGCTCTGGGAGCGGTTTATGGCGGTGCGACTGTGGTGGGCTGGTACCCGATCACTCCATCAACTTCGGTTATCGAGAAGTTTTCATCTTACTGCAAACGGTTACGTATCGATCCCGCCAGTGGCCAGAAAAACTACGCCATAGTACAAGCTGAAGATGAAACCGCGGCCATCGGAGTCGCCATGGGCGCGGGTTGGAATGGGGCGAGGGCCTTTACTGCCACCAGTGGCCCCGGGATCTCACTAATGACTGAATTTTTAGGGCTGGCTTATTTTGCCGAAGTTCCGTTAGTGCTCATCGATGTACAAAGGGCGGGGCCTTCGACGGGCATGCCGACTCGTACCCAGCAATCAGATATGCTGACCTGCGCTTACGCCTCTCACGGCGATAGTAAGCAGGTACTCTTAATCCCATCATCGCCATATGAATGTTTTAAATTTAGTGCCTTAGCCTTCGATTTGGCCGACAGACTGCAAACCCCCATCATATTGATGACAGATCTCGATACCGGCATGAATCATCATCTCTGTCGCCCTTTTAATTGGGATGACGGTCATAAATACGATCTGGGAAAAGTACTCGATGCTCAGGAGCTGGATGAGGTTGCCGACTTTGCGCGATATGCCGACATTGATGGTGATGGGATCTGTTATCGCACCCTGCCGGGTACCCATCCTAAGAAAGGCGCCTTCTTCACCCGTGGAACCTCACGTAATGAACACGCTGCATATTCAGAGAAGGCAGAAGATTACACCAATAATATGAAACGCCTGAGCCATAAATTTGCCACCGCAGCCTCACTTCTCCCTGAGCCCGTTATTCAACTTAACGCTAAGTCTGCATCGGTTGGCTTAGTTTTTTACGGCTCGACTCTAGAAGCGATTCCTGAAGCGGTAGCACTACTGGTGGAGCTGGGGGTGAAAGCTAACAGCATGCGTGTAAGAGGATTTCCTTTTGGTGCGCAGGTTCTCGACTTTATCGATAGCCATGATCAGGTGTTTGTTATCGAACAAAACAGAGATGGACAGCTCAGGACATTACTGTGCAATGAGTTGACGATAGACCCAGCGGCTATGACACCGATACTTCATTACGATGGCTTAGCCATCACGGGTGAGTTTATTGCCGATTCGGTGCAGGAACATTTATTGGCACAAACGAATCGAGTCGCAGGTTAATGGAAAGGGATTGGTTATCTGGGAGTTATCGAACGGCTCTCGACCCGCTCTCGGATTAACAGTATTGGAAAGGGATCAAAAGTATGAGTTTTCAAAAGCCCCAGTTTAGACATCCTCGTCTGGAGGTGAACGATCTAGGTTTAACCCATAGGGATTATGAGGGAGCCCTGTCTACCCTGTGTGCCGGTTGTGGCCACGACGCCATCACCGCCGCGGTAACTCAGGCCTGCGCCGAGTTATCACTCCCGCCTCACCGAGTTGCAAAAATATCCGGTATTGGCTGCTCTTCTAAAGCACCGAACTACTTCCTCAATCACGCTCATGGGTTTAATACCGTACATGGCCGCATGCCGTCGGTGGCAACAGGCGCAAATATGGCCAACCGCGACCTGATCTATCTGGGCATGTCTGGCGACGGAGACAGTGCCTCTATCGGCTTTGGTCAGTTTGCCCATGTGGTTCGCAGAAGACTCAATATGCTCTATATGGTCGCCAATAATGGTGTTTATGGTTTAACTAAGGGGCAGCTTGCCGCAACGGCGGAGCAGGGGATGAAAAATAAGGCCGGAGAAGCTAGCCTGTTTACCGATATCGACCTGTGCGTCAGTGCACTGCAGTTTGGGGCGACCTTCGTTGCCCGTAGTTTTTCCGGTGATAAGGCTCAACTTGTACCTCTGATTAAGGCGGCGATAAGCCATAAGGGCTTCGCCTTTATCGATATCATCTCCCCTTGCGTCACCTTCAATAACACCCCCGAGTCGACGCGTTCTTATGACTATGTCCACGACCATATAGTCACGGCGGCGATTGCCGATTTTGTGCCGATAAAAGAGGAGATCTGCTGTGAAAATGGTGATGCTGATAGCGAAGATATCTGTTTGCATGACGGCTCTATATTACGCCTGTCTCGAATTCAGCCGGATTATGACGCCCATGACCGTTTACATGCCATGGCCAAAATTGAACAGGTGAAGGCCGAAGGTAAGATATTAACGGGGCTAATGTATATAGACCCAGAAGCCGATGATTACCATGAAATTAATCAGACAACCGATACCCCCCTCAATGCCCTGAAGCAGGAGACACTCTGCCCGGGGAATCATGTTTTGCAGACGATAAATGAGAGCTTTAGATAATAAGGGACGGTGGAGCTGGGACAGCTTATGAATCTGCGCCAGAGCCAGAGCTTACGTCATAGATAAGCCCACACTCGTAGAACTTTACTCATTACTGAGCATCTATTATTTAACAACAACCTTTTGCTTGATGCTTCCTTTTACGGGGCGGGCAAGAAATGTTCGGCTGGCCAGAGCAAATGAAAAACGCTCACTGGAGTTCCATGGCAGCAGTGAAACACAGCGCGCCATGGCGCAGTAGCCAAAGACTACCTGAGCCCAGGTACCGATTGCCGGGATCCAATATATCCACCCAAGTCCCTCGACCTGAGCCAGCAACAGCAGCGACAAATACCAAAATCGAACCTGTATGGGAAATGCAGTGACACTTCGTTTCATAATGATAAAGTGGAGCAGATGGACGACGGTAAGGCCTATGGCAAGCACATAACCTAAGGGATCCGCTACGACTCCGTAGGTCAGCAGTGCAGCCGTTACCAGCCAATATCTCCAGCCAGTATCTTTCAATTCAATCATGAACATCTGTAACGTCTCCGTTTTTACTCTCAGTTAGATGAGGTTTTTCTTATGGATACCGATGTTACATTAGTTTTATCTTTTGAATAGTGGGTGATGTCACTTAATTCAGATTGCTTGTTTTTATAAAGTTGTAACCCATTTACCTGTATCAGGTTATACGGTTATTTAGCGGTGAGTTACCTGGTGGAAAGGTGATGACGATGAGGGCGTGGGAAGCACATTGAAATAGACATAAGTGCTCCAGACACAAAAAAGCCTGCGCAAGGCAGGCTTCTTTGTTTAAAAATGGTGGCCCCTCCCAGACTCGAACTGGGGACCTGACGATTATGAGTCGTATGCTCTAACCAACTGAGCTAAGGGGCCTACTTAAGGAAGTCGTCACTACCGAAAGCGAACAGAAGTATACGAGGTTTAAATGCTGTTGTCACCCGTGATCTTATAAGAAATCGCAACTTTGAATTCAACTGCTTATCTGTTAATCAATAACACTCGATTTTGCCAAATATTAATCAAAAAAAACCTGCCAGTTAGGCAGGTTTCATTATTAGATGCTCTAGCGTGCTAAGAGTTACTCGTCCAGGAAGGACTTCAATATCTCTGAGCGTGAAGGGTGGCGTAATTTACGCAGTGCCTTCGCTTCAATCTGACGAATACGCTCACGAGTAACGTCGAACTGCTTACCCACTTCTTCAAGTGTATGGTCAGTGTTCATGTCGATACCGAAACGCATACGCAGCACTTTTGCTTCACGGGCTGTTAGGCCTGCGAGTACTTCGTGAGTTGCGTTCTTTAAGCTTTCGCTCGTCGCCGAATCCAATGGTAATTCGAGAGTCGTATCCTCGATGAAATCACCTAAGTGCGAATCTTCATCATCACCAATAGGTGTTTCCATGGAGATAGGCTCTTTGGCAATCTTCAATACCTTACGGATCTTATCTTCAGGCATTAACATACGCTCTGCCAACTCTTCAGGAGTCGGTTCACGACCCATTTCTTGAAGCATTTGACGAGAGATACGGTTAAGCTTGTTGATAGTCTCAATCATATGAACCGGAATACGGATCGTTCTTGCTTGGTCAGCAATAGAGCGAGTGATCGCCTGACGGATCCACCAAGTTGCATAGGTCGAGAACTTATAACCACGACGGTACTCAAACTTATCTACCGCTTTCATTAGACCGATGTTACCTTCTTGAATCAGATCCAAGAACTGTAGACCACGGTTGGTGTATTTTTTAGCGATTGAGATAACTAGACGTAAGTTAGCTTCAACCATCTCTTTCTTCGCACGACGAGCCTTAGCTTCACCGATTGACATACGACGGTTAATATCTTTGATTGAAGCAATCGCAAGCCCTGTTTCTCTTTCAATCGCATCAAGTTTTGCGCGACAACGGCGAACATCCGGCTCAACCATCTGTAAACCTTCGACATAAGGTTTCTTAGAGGTGAGTTCTTCGTTAAACCATTCGATGCTACTTTCGTTACTGGTATATAACTTAACGAAATTTTTCTTTGGCATCTTAGCTTGTTCAACACAAAGCTTCATGATGAGACGTTCTTGAACGCGTACCTTGTCCATCATAGCGCGCATGTTTTTGACTAAGCGGTCAAACTGCTTAGGCATTAGGCGGAACTCTTTAAAGAGCTCGCCAATTTCAAATAACGCTAAGGTAGACTCTGGATGACCGCGTCCCTTAAGAGCGATGATCCTCAGCGTATTTTCATGTACTTCTCTTAGTTTAGTGAAGCGTTCTTTAGATTCTTCAGGATCCGGACCTTTTGGACCTTCCTCTTCTTCATCATCATCTTCAGCTTCATCGTCTTCATCATCTAACTCTTCATCAGAGAGTTCAGAACCGACGTGAGTCGCCGTGGGGGCAACATCATCGGCATTAGGATCGACAAAGCCTGAGATGATATCTGATAATCTTACTTCTTCAGCTTCATAGCGGTCGAACTGTTCAAGGATCATAGCGATCGCTTGTGGGTATTCGGCTACTGAGGCTTGAACCGTGTTAATCCCTTCTTCGATACGTTTGGCGATAACAATTTCGCCTTCACGGGTAAGAAGCTCAACGGTACCCATTTCACGCATATACATACGAACAGGGTCAGTTGTACGGCCTAATTCTGCTTCTACCGTGGCAAGAGCTGCGGCAGCTTCTTCGGCAGCATCTTCATCGGTGCTGTCTTCAGACATCATGATTTCATCAGCATCCGGCGCCTGTTCGTAGACGCGAATACCCATGTCATTAATCATCTGGACAATATCTTCGATCTGGTCGGCATCGACCATATCTGCAGGCAAGTGATCGTTCACTTCTGCATAGGTTAAGTAACCTTGCTCTTTACCTTTGGCTAGCAACAATTTAAGTTGCGACTGAGGAGTGTGCTCCATAGATATCATCCAAGTTGGGTAACTGTTAAAACGACGCGCAAACGTTGCCGCGCAAATCGTCAATTATAGCCTTGTGCGCTTCCTTGTGCCAGTCAAAGTACTTGCTTTTGAGACTGAAACTGCCTTAATTTTAGCCTTTGATGACTGAAATTAGCTTTGTCAGCTGAATCCTTTCTTCTTTAGTATGGTTCTGTTTTAGACTTAACTCCTGATAACGTTGTTCAATATATTGATTGTTCAACCAAATCAGGGTTTTTTTAAACTCTTGCTGTAAGTTTTCATCCGCCACTTGATGTTCCCATTGGGTCAGTTTTGTTAGGGTGCTGAGCTGTCTGTCGCCCCTAAACTGTTCAAGTAGTTGTGCGCTGTATTTTACTTTCACACGAGTTTTGTCTAACAAGAGGATCAGCAGTTCAATGCCGGCCATCTTTAGGTGTTTCAGCGCTGGTTGCTCTGGTAATCCTTCACCAAGAGTAGGATGTTGTACCAGCAATGCGATGGCTAAACGCAATGGGGTTCCACGTCCTTTTAACGCTTTAGTTTGAAACGGTTTTACTTGTTCTTTGGTAGAGAAACCAAATTTTCTTTTCAACTCTTCGGCACTGTCCATTCTGAGTTTATGTGCCAGATTTTCCAGCAATAGACTCTGTAACAGAGGGTCCTGAATCTTCTCTATCAAAGCAATTGCTTGCTTAGCTAATGTCCCTTTATCTGAGCCGTATAGCTTGGCTAAGGTATCAAATAGAAACTCGGGTAGTTCCTGCGCATCATTAATCTGATTTTCGAATACTTCTTTACCTACCTGACGAACCATAGTATCTGGATCTTCACCTTCAGGTAGGAACATAAATTTGACTTGGTTACCAGGCTTAAGCAAAGGCAATGCCGTTTCTAATGCTCTCCAAGCTGCTGCTTTACCAGCTTTATCTCCGTCATAACAACAGATCACTTCTTTAGCACTGCGTAGTAGCAACTGAAATTGTTCAGCTGTGGTTGAGGTACCTAGCGAAGCGACCGCATAGTCGACGCCAAATTGTGCCAACGCAACCACATCCATATAGCCTTCAACAATGAGTACTTTTTGAGGATCTCGATGGCGTTGCTTCAGCTCATAGAGTCCATATAACTCATTGCCCTTATGAAATATGGGCGTTTCTGGAGAATTCAAGTATTTTGGTGTGCCATCGCCTAAAACTCGACCACCAAAACCGATAACTCGGCCTCTTCTGTCACGGATGGGGAACATCAGCCGGTCACGAAATCTATCGTAACGTTTGCCATTATCGTTCTCAATCACCATTCCGGCAGTGAGCAGTTTATCTTGTGCGTCCTGATTTTGGCGGTAACGGCTTAATAAGCCATCCCAACTATCGGGAGAAAATCCAATATTGAAGTGATCCACCACTTCACTGGATAGGCCTCGAAGCGTTAAATAATCGAGGACCTTTTGTTTGTCATTATGTTGTCTTAACTGGTTTTGAAAATAGAGGCTTGCCTCTTCCATTAACTGATAGAGGTCGCGACTCAGACCTTCATCGCGTTTTGGACCCGTGCCTTGCTCTCTTGGGACTTCAACGCCCAATTGGCCTGCGAGATCTTCAATCGCATCGATAAAATCGAGTCGGTCGTACTCCATGACAAAGTCGATGACATTTCCATGGGCACCACAGCCGAAGCAATGATAAAACTGCTTATCTCGACTAACGGTAAAAGAGGGCGATTTTTCGCTGTGAAACGGACAACAGGCAGAATGATTTTTACCCGCCTTTTTTAGGGGTACTTTTGCGTCGATAAGAT
This sequence comes from Shewanella sp., assembly GCA_004195335.1. Taxonomy (GTDB): domain Bacteria; phylum Pseudomonadota; class Gammaproteobacteria; order Enterobacterales; family Shewanellaceae; genus Shewanella. Next base: position 2,266 of record SDWK01000676.1, on the reverse strand, counting down.
CGACAATATCGATTCGAGCTACTAGCTCATTGATAAAATCACGAGGTATCGCCATTAGTTTGGTAAATGCCGCCTTTCGCGAAGATAAAACAGAAACAATATAAACAAACAAGCCGTGCAAGAGCACGGCTTATTCACGCATCAAATTCTAATTACTTAAGTTTAGCTCTGATCATAACGCCAATTGCCGCCATATCAGCTCTTCCCAAGACCTTAGGTTTTAACGCACTCATTACTTTACCCATATCCGCCATGGAGGATGCACCCACTTCAACAATGCTTGCATCAACTAGCTGAACAACTTCCTCTTCGGAAAGAGGTTGAGGCAGAAAATTTTCAAGAACCTTGATTTCGTCTGCTTCAATTGCTGCTAGTTCGTCACGTCCGGCTGCACTATATTGTGCAATCGAATCGCGACGCTGTTTAACCATTTTGGTTAAGACCGCTATAGCTTGGTCGTCAGTCAGAGTTTCGCGGGTATCCACTTCAATCTGTTTGACGGCGGCTAGTGCCATACGAATAGTCCCTAAGCGTAGCTTTTCTTTCGCACGCATAGCATCTTTCATTTGGTCTTTTAGCTGATCAACTAGGCTCATAAGAGATTAGTATAAACGTACGCGACGAGCGTTTTCGCGTGAAAGTTTCTTAGCAAGACGCTTGATAGCAGCGGCTTTAGCACGCTTGCGACAAGTTGTTGGCTTCTCGTAAAACTCACGAGCACGAACATCAGCTAAAATACCAGCTTTTTCACAAGAGCGCTTAAAACGACGTAAAGCTACGTCAAATGGTTCGTTATCGCGTACTTTAATTATTGGCATACGCCATCACCCCTTAGGTGTAGTTGTTGGAGTCAATTACTCGACTCTAGTTTATTTAAAAATGGTGCGGAATTCTATACCGAGTTAGACCACTTTGTAAAGCCAATATTTTGATCCAAATTAAGATCTTTCCGACCAGCTTTTGATCTTATTTTAGACTAGTCGACATTTCAAGGGGAATAAACCCTGATTTTATCGGCTTTTGGTGGGGATAACTTGGGTAAAAATGCTGGTAAATGATTGAGGCTAGCTCACTATTATATTGGTTTTTAACCAATAAAGCTGTCATTTGAGTTTTTTAAACTAAAAATGTGACGGGATTATATTGGTATAAGCCTGTAACAGCAGGTAGAATTAGCGCCCTATTTTGACTGCTTGACGGGATATGATGCGGGTTTTAGGTATTGAAACATCTTGCGATGAAACTGGGGTTGCTGTCTATGATGACGAGCTGGGCTTGTTGTCACATACATTGTACAGCCAGGTAAAGCTGCACGCCGATTACGGTGGCGTCGTTCCTGAGCTGGCTTCGAGAGATCACGTAAGAAAAATCGTTCCTCTTGTTAAGCAGGCGCTAGCAGAGGCTAATTGTACGTTAGACGACATTGATGGTGTAGCGTATACCAAGGGACCCGGATTGGTTGGTGCTCTACTTGTCGGAGCTTGCATGGGGAGGGCGTTAGCCTATTCTTGGGGGAAACCTGCTGTCGGTGTACATCATATGGAAGGACACTTGTTAGCCCCGATGCTTGAAGACGACGTGCCAGCATACCCTTTTCTCGCTCTGTTGGTTTCTGGTGGGCACTCGATGTTAGTCGCCGTCGAAGGTATTGGTCAGTATCAAGTCCTAGGCGAGTCTGTCGATGACGCCGCCGGTGAAGCATTTGACAAAACAGCGAAATTGCTGGGACTTGATTATCCTGGCGGACCGCGTTTGTCAAAGCTCGCGGCTAAAGGAGAGACAGGCCATTATCGTTTTCCTCGTCCAATGACCGACAAGCCGGGATTGGATTTCAGTTTTTCCGGGCTTAAAACATCTGTGGCCAATACCATTGCCAAGGAACCCGATGATGAACAGACGCGCGCTAACATCGCATGTGCCTTTGAAGAGGCTGTAGTGGACACACTCTCCATTAAATGTCGCCGCGCACTGAAGCAGACGGGTTATAAGCGTTTAGTCGTTGCAGGCGGTGTGAGTGCCAATGTGCGTTTACGTACAACCTTGGCCGAGACTATGAGAGCGCAAGGCGGTCAAGTCTACTATCCTCGTGGTGAGTTCTGTACCGATAACGGCGCCATGATTGCCTACGCAGGCTTACAGAGACTTAAGGCGGGTCAGAAAGACGATCTGGCAGTCAAAGGTGTGCCTCGCTGGCCACTGGATACGCTGCCACCGGTATAATGCTGACGAGCTACTAGCTACGAGCTACGAGCTACGAGCTATAAAC
>SDWK01000544.1 GCA_004195335.1 Shewanella sp. | reverse complement strand
GGCAAAATTGTTTTCCGTGAAGACATCATCGACGGCCTGGAGAACGCACCACGAGCCTTCATCGGCCTACTCGAAGGTAAGAACTTTGGAAAACTGATCGTTCGCGTCGCGAACGACTAATTAACTCACAAATTTAGGAGACACAATGAAAATACTGATGGTTCTAACTTCACACGATAAGCTCGGCAAGACAGGTGAAAAAACCGGTTTCTGGTTGGAGGAATTCGCCGCTCCCTATTACGTTTTCAAAGACGCAGGTGCGGAGATTACTCTTGCTTCACCCCTTGGCGGCCAACCACCACTCGATCCGAAAAGTGATGCGCCTGATTTTCAGACCGAGTCCACCCACCGCTTCAAGTCAGATTCTGCTGCACAGGCCGTTCTGGCAAGCACGCTAAAGCTAGCAGATGTCTCCGCAGTTGATTTTGACGCTGTTTTTTATCCTGGCGGGCATGGTCCCCTGTGGGACTTAGCCGAAGATGCCGCGTCCATCGCCCTAATCGAAGCGATGCTTGAAGCAAAGAAACCTCTCGCAGCCGTTTGTCATGCCCCAGGCGTGCTGCGTCATCCCAAGGGTTCAGACGGGACCTCTGTAGTGCAGGGAAAAACAGTTACCGGCTTCACCAATACAGAGGAAGAGGCCGTCGGGCTGACAGAGATAGTTCCCTTCTTGGTCGAGGATATGCTTAAGCAGAACGGTGGAAAATATTCAAAAGCGGAAGACTGGCAACCCCATGTTGTGACCGATGGTCTGCTGATCACTGGGCAAAACCCTGCGTCCTCAGAACCGGCGGCCAAGGCACTGCTGGCAAAGTTGGTCTGAGCCTTCAGCAAGGTGAGGCGACTAAAGTTACTTTGTTAAAACCTCGACATCTTATAAACAAAAAGCCCGCATGGCGAATTGTGCGGGCTTTTCTTATATGTCACGGCCCTGACATAGGGCAGAAGGTGTCTCGCCCACCAAGGCATTGAAACGGTTCAAGCCCGTTTTCTGTGAGAGACAATTCTCCCTTGAGTAATATTAAATAATATTAGATAATAATACCAACTTAGCGTTGGAGGTCTATTATGCCTAAGAACACAAGTGTCACCCTAGGGCCACATTTTGAAAGATTTGTTGGACAGCAAGTTAAAACTGGTCACTATGGCTCAGTGAGTGAGGCCATCCGAGCAGGCTTACGTCTTTTAGAGGAACGTGAAGCCAAACTTTGCTATCTTCGCAAAGCACTTGAAGAAGGAGAGAACAGCGGGACTGCTGACTACTCTCTTGAAGGTATGATTCAAGAGCTTGATGTAGAAGATTTGAAATAATGGCTAACTTCTCTCTCACAGAAGAAGCCAAAAGCGACTTGAAGAATATCGCACGATTTACGCAAAAAAGATGGAGTCGGGATCAGCGTAACTATTATCTAAAAACTCCTGATGATTGTTTCCATCAACTCAGCAGCAATCCCGCGATAGGTAAGGCCTGTGGCGAAACCCGACCAGGCTATCATAAGTTCCCCACGGGTAGTCATGTGGTTTATTATCGCAGCAAAGCAAACGACCATATTGAAATAGTGCGTGTTCTTCACGAAAGTATGGATGTTGATACTGAGTTCTTGAAAGTCCCGGGTGATTCTCACTGATCGATTATTCATGTAAGTTGTCTCAAATTGCACGCCCCTGAAACGCAAAATTGGGTGTGTCAGGACCAGGGTTTATAGGTCTATAATGATTTCGTCCATTACCAATAATTTATTCAGAGTGCCTTCACATGATTGAAGATCCAATTACTTTAATGGCTGGAGTGTTTATGATTTTCACCCATGTCTGGATGGCGATCATGGCAAGGGATGATTCCAGAGCAAAAGGCTTTGAGGCGCTTCTGTTCTTGTGTTGTCCACCATTCGCCTTCTTGTATTATATGCGAATGCCAAAAAGAAAGAGGAATAGGTTTGATTACCTGCACTGGATATTTCTAGCGTCTACGACTGTTTTTATATACAGGGTATCCTAGAAACCAAGCACCTGACACACCGTAAAGGCACTGACCTACAATCCCATCGCCCATTCTGAAAATGTCCTGTTCACCTTGGTGTGTAGGACACTCTTTTTTCTCTTATCTATCACTAGTTTGTGAGAGGGGAAACGGCTTCTTATTGTTCGAGGTCTTTAGGCATCTCTTTAATCCGCAAAATCATGGCTACCGGGTAATTCACCGTGTGGCCATTTTCTTGCCCATCAGATAGAATAACGACACAATGATCAAAACTATTGCGACAATTGTACTCAAGATAATTGGTTGGCAAATATCTTTCTCTCTGCCACCTCGGCACAAATACGTTCTGATAGGTGCTCCGCACACTAGCAATTGGGATTTTCCTCTTGCACTTCTAGGGATGTGGGCGTGCGGACTGCGTTTTAATTGGGTTGGCAAGCATACCCTGTTTAAGGGACCGCTTGGGCCGATCATGCGTGCGATTGGTGGCATTCCTGTTGATCGCCTTGGAAGTATCGGATTTCTTAAAAAAGTGATCGGTATTTTTGCGAGTCGTGACCAATTTGTGATGGCGATCGCTCCAGAGGGAACACGGAGTCTGACAAAACAATGGAAGGAAGGCTTTTACCGGATTGCCTTGGCAGCCGGCGTGCCAATCGCGCTAGCGTATATCGACTATCCACGTAAACGGATTGGTATAGATCGTATGTTTGAACCTAGCGGCGACATTGATGAAGACTTCATGATTTTGGAGGAGTATTACCACGATAAAATTGGCAAGCGACCGGAGAATCAAGGCCCTGTCAGGATTAGAGGTGGTTCTAGCAACCTGTCGGACTAACCATGAACTGGCTGCAAATCCGCCTGTTTGGTCCATATTTCAGCTCCTTTTCGACCAATAGCTACGGCTATTACTCTCA
>SDWK01000542.1 GCA_004195335.1 Shewanella sp. | reverse complement strand
CATGAATATACGGGCTGCTTTGAAGTTTTTTTAAAAACTGTCAAGCAGGCATACCGCAAAGCGCCGAATTTTGTGTCAGTATATCAACTTATTGAGCAAGTAGTTTCTGAGTCGGATCTTTCTGTTGCGAAAGTCAATGCAAGAAGCTTACGATTGATTTTTGATTTTCTAGGTGTTGAGCGTTGTTATTCTTTTACATCAGACTACTGCGTGGCATCAAATTCAAGCGGGCAAGATCGCATACTTGAAATATGTAAGAAGACAGAAACAACCGAATATCGCAATTTAATAGGTGGGCGCGAACTGTACGATCAACATGTTTTTTCAGAACAAGGGGTGGCGTTAAAGTTTGTAAGATCAAATGATATTGAATATTCTCAGATGAGACCATCCTTTGTGGCTAATCTTTCGATGATTGATGTTCTGATGTGGAATGAGCCCACGCAAATACTTAACTTGCTGAATAGCTACACGCTTAAGCAATAGCACTGTTCTAAATGCGAGGGATAATTGTGATAAATACTTGTCTCTTAGAGTGTGTTGGTTTTAATTGTATTAAGAGTATACAAGATTTGTCCAGGTTGATAGTAATGTGTCATTAGGGTTTTTTATCGGAAAGGTAAGTGATGGAAGAAAAGAAATATAGTGCCATCGTAAAGCACTATGAAAAATGTCTTGCGAAGCATGGCGATTCACATTTGGGTGTTGATTGGCCAAATGTTCGTGATGCTCAGAAGAGATACTCCGTCATGCTGGATGTCATTAGGGGAGCTTCTTCAACTGAGATGGTTTCATTGCTTGATTTTGGCTGCGGAGCATCTCACCTATACGAATATTTAAAGAAAGCAGGCATAGATCATGTTGAATATACTGGGCTTGATTCTTCTCCGGTATTTTGTCAGTTGTCAAAAGATAAATTCCCAGAAAATGCCTATCAATGTTTAGATGTGCTGATAGAGCCAGGGAATCTTGGCGTATACGACTATGTGATTATGAACGGAGTATTTACAGAAAAACGGGAATTAAACTTCGAAGATATGTTCGAGTACTTCAAGCAGGTTTTACGTGTAGTGTTTCCCAATGTACGGCATGGCTTGGCGTTTAATGTCATGTCAAAGGCTGTGGATTGGGAGAGGGAAGAATTGTTTCACTTACCAACGGATTGCTTGATTTCATTTTTGGTGGACGAACTATCACGTCATTTTGTGATACGTAACGATTATGGGTTGTACGAATATACAGTTTATGTTTATAAGGACCCCGTCAATGGCTAGCGTCATATTGTTTGGTATAAAAGATTTCTCAGAGTTGGCTTATTATTACCTTGAGAACGATTCGCCTCACAAGGTGGTTGCGTTTAGTGTGAATCGTGAGTTTTTACCTGAAGGTTCAGTATTCAGGGGGTTGCCTGTGGTGGCATTTGAAGATGTTCAAGAAATTTACAAACCAAGTGAATATCAATTTTTTGCCCCGATGTCTCCAAAAAAAATGAATCGATCACGTGCGGATGTATATCAAGCAATCAAAGATAAAGGGTATTCGCTAATTAGTTATGTGAGTAGTAAGGCGACAGTTTTTGATAATAAAATTGGAGACAATTGTTTTATCTTGGAAGACAATACCATTCAGCCGTTTACGATAGTTGGTAATAATGTAGTCTTGTGGAGTGGTAATCATATTGGGCATCATGGCGTTATTCATGACCATGTCACATTTACTTCCCATGTTGTTATGTCGGGGCACTGTGATATCGGTTCATTCAGCTTCCTTGGTGTGAACTCAACTTTGCGCGATGGTTTGAAAATTGCCGAAGGTAGCTTTGTGGCAATGGCGGCAGCAGTTGTTGAAAATACAGAGCCTTGGGGGGTTTATAAAGGAAGTCCTGCAGTTAAATCTAATGTGCCAAGTACAAGGATTAGATTTTAATCGTTGGCTATAAGGTCATAAGTTATCATGAGTAATTCGCAATGGATTAAAAAGGGAGTGATCTATGAAGTCGATGATAGACTACCTTGGGCAAAATCACATGCCCAGATCCCTACAGTAGACTCCGTAAGCTCTAGTTGTTTGGGTGTATTGTTTAGTGCACGTGATGATTCGAATCGAAGCTTAATCGCGAAAATCGAATTGGATTCAGCTAACCCTTTAAATATCCAGAAAGTTCAATCTGATCCAATTATGTCACTTGGAAAACTGGGCTCTTTTGATGACTGTGGAATGATGCCTTCATCAGTAGTTGATTGGGCGGGGGTTAAGTACCTTTATTACATCGGCTGGAATGTTAGGAATACAGTGCCTTACCATAACTCAGTTGGCTTGGCGTTTAGTGATGATGGTGGGAAGTCATATCATCGCGCCTTTGAAGGACCTGTAATGGACAGAACAGCAGAAGAACCGTATTTTTGCGCAACAACATGTGTGCGTATTGAAAATGGCATTTGGCGAAATTGGTATTTATCCTGCACAGGCTGGCGAATGATTGATGGTCGTGCAGAACCTCGTTACCATTTGAAATATGCGGAGTCAGTTGATGGAATTAATTGGAAGCGTGAGGGGCGTGTAGCAATCAACTATGCTGATCTTGCGGAAGGTGGTGTCGTTCGTGCGAGTGTATTAAAAAACGGGGATATTTACTGTATGTGGTATTGCTACCGCGGGATAAGTGGGTATCGGAGCAGCTGTGAGAGCAGTTACCGGATTGGATACGCTGAATCTGGAGATGGATTGGTGTGGAGGCGGATGGATGATCTTGCTGGTATAGGGTTGAGCGATGAAGGTTGGGACTCTTTCATGTTGGCTTATCCTGAAGTGGTAGATGTTGCGGGTCGTCGGCTAATGTTTTATAACGGGAATGGTTTTGGTCAGACTGGCTTTGGCTATGCCGAGTTCACCAAGGAATGAAG
>SDWK01000279.1 GCA_004195335.1 Shewanella sp. | reverse complement strand
CATAATCATAGTATTTAGATCTAATTCAAGGTACGTCGTTTTAATTGTCTGAACGGGCTCTTCTGGGCTGATAGCATCGATAATAACATCCTTCTCCAGAATCACTTTCCCCGATTTTTTGTTCAGTGTTCCTTGAGACGATCTAAGACGCCATTGAGCTTCACCTTTGTCGGGATAAACTAAATAGATGGGTTGGGTGAAGTAGGTCATATTGGCCTCTTCAAAATGCTCCATATGAGTCGCTGTAACGCGGCTATTCACCAAGCCTAATTCATTATATTCTACGCTGCGCAGGTTATCGGCAACATAGTCAGGTCGAAGGCTGGCATCAATGGCCACCGCTTCATCGCCTTTTTTCGATTGCACCTGCCAATAAAGCAATAAAGCCGTGCCAAAAAAGGCAATAATGGCTAAAGTTACTCTATTCATATACTCATTCCATGGGCTGAATCGAATTTATCCTGACTGAGCAATATGAGATCCGTTAACTCTCGCAAGGCTCCGTGGCCACCGTGAATATGCGTGGTGAAGTCAGCATGTTGCTTGACATAGGGGTGGCCGTCGGCAACACATACCGATAACCCCACCAGCTTCATCACTGGAAGGTCAACGATATCATCACCAATATAGGCGACTTGTTCAGGGGTGACATTATACACGGAGAGTAAGTCTCTATATGGCACCACTTTGTCGTCTACGCCCTGATAGATATGTGTTATCCCAAGCGCTGTCATACGGTCTTCTACTATCTGAGATTTACGTCCAGTAATGATGGCTACTGGAATATCGCTGGTTAACAGGGATCTTACCCCGTAGCCGTCTCTGGTATGAAACGTTTTTAGCTCTTCACCACCGTTGCTCATATACACAAGACCATCGGAGAATACACCATCGACATCACAGATGAGTAACTTGATATTTTTTGCTTTTTGCCAAACATCTTCACTTATCGGACCGTAAAAACCTTGATGTGACATATTAAGCGTCTCCCGCTTTGATTGTGCGAAAATACTTTGTCTGGCCGATTATATCGGGCTCTGACATGATTAGATAACTCCAGCCTTTACCATATCTAGCATGTTTAATGCACCAATTGGCTGTTCTAGCTCATCGATGACAATCAGACCATTAATATCTTGCTCTTCCATCACTTTTAATGCCTCGGCAGCTAAAATCCCATCAGAAACGGTCACGCAACCTCTGCTCATGACATCACTTATCGAGGTCGTTCTCAGGTTGGCTTCGGTATCAATCACTCTGCGCAGATCGCCATCGGTGAAGATGCCGACGAGTTTGTTATCATCATCGACGACGGCCGTCATTCCTAGCCCCTTCTTCGAGATTTCATAGAGCGCATCGGTGATACAGATATTATGGCTGACCAAAGGTAGCTCGGAATCTTTATGCATGACATCGCTGACTTTAAGCAATAACTTTCGGCCTAAACGACCACCTGGGTGTGATAGGGCAAAATCATCTTTGGTAAACCCTCTGGCCTGTAGCAGTGCGACGGCCAGGGCATCCCCCATGACTAAGGTGGCTGTTGTGCTTGAGGTCGGAGCAAGTCCAAGAGGACAAGCCTCTTCCGGTACCTCGATACACAGGTGAACGACAGACAGCTTGGCCATATTCGATTCGGGCTTACCCGTTACGGCGATGACAGGCAGTCCCATCCGCTTGATGACTGGCATTAAGGTGAGAATTTCACTGGCTTCACCTGAGTTCGAGATAGCTAAGACGATATCATTTTCGCTCAGAACGCCAAGGTCGCCATGGCTTGCCTCACCGGGGTGAACGAAGAATGCGGGGGTGCCGGTGCTGGCTAAGGTTGCCGAAATCTTATTACCGATATGGCCTGATTTCCCCATTCCCATCACGATGACCTTGCCGGTACATTCAAAGATTAACTGGCACGCCTTGGTAAACTCAGGAGAATCTACATATTGGTATAAATTATCGAGAGCATTTTTTTCGATATCGATAACATTTCTGCCCCATTGGCGTAATTGAGTTTCATCTACCATTTTGATCTCTCTGTTTATTCGGCTTTATCACTCTCGGGATTAAGCGAGAAAAAGGACTGCTTGGTACGCAACAAAAGTACAAAGTAACACAACGCCATGCCAAGGTTTCAATTGGCGAAGGCGTCCACTCAGTAGTATGAGAACAGCTAAAGCACTGCTGGTTGCGAGTACCATATAAAAATCTCGTGTGCTGGCTGCAGCATCAACCTCTCCGGGAGCGATAATGCCAGGCAATGCCAGTACTGCGAGGATATTGAATAAGTTTGAGCCGACTATGTTACCTATGGCCAGATCGTCTTCTTTCTTGAGCACTCCGGCTACACAGGCTGCAAGTTCGGGCAAGCTGGTACCGATAGCGATAATCGTTAGACCTATCACAAGGTCAGACAGGTGATAGGCTTTGGCAATGCCTACGGCCCCTTGTACCATCCAGTCGGCCGAAAGAGGTAATAAAATGATACCGACGACCAACCAGAGAATGGCTTTTTTTGTTGGCACCCCTTTAGGGATCTCATCATCGGCTTCATTTTCCAGTGGGTCATGCTTTTTATTGGTCAACCCATGCCAGATAAGATAACCCATGAGGATAAAAAACAGCCCCATCAGCATGAATCCTTCCATGCGGGTGAGAAAACCATCATGAAGGAAGTAGCCGGCAATCATCGTTGCACCGAGCATCAACGGGATTTCACGCAGTAAGGTCTGAGAGCTGACTGAGATAGCGCCTAATAATGCAGTTATCCCTAAGATAAGAGTGATGTTGGCAACGTTTGACCCTAATACATTACCGATGGCAGTATCTGTCATGCCTTCCATTGAAGCGGTTGCGGCAACGAACATCTCAGGGGCGGAGCTTCCCATTGCGACAATGGTCAGTCCTATCA
>SDWK01000275.1 GCA_004195335.1 Shewanella sp. | reverse complement strand
CGTTCGGAGAGATGGCAGAGTGGTCGAATGCACCGGTCTTGAAAACCGGCACGGGTTTATAGCCCGTCTAGGGTTCAAATCCCTATCTCTCCGCCACATTAAAGACGAAAGGCTCATCAGAAATGATGAGCCTTTTTTCGTTTCAAAAGCAAGTTTATCAAGAGTTAGTTAACTTGATATGGATATGAACCCTAGGGTTCCTGTTATAAGATCGCTATCTCTCCGCCACATTCAGATGAAGCCCCAGCAGAAATGCTGGGGTTTTTTCGTTTTAAAATGGTTTGGATATGAACTCTAGGGTTCATGTTGCTTAAAGACCGCTATCTCTGTGCCACATTCAGATTAAGGGCTACTCGAAAGAGTCGCTCTTTTTTGTATCTAAAGCCTTTCACAATAGTCCAACAGGATTTAAGTAAGCTTTGTGTATGTCATATTTTGTAAAATTTACACTGTGTAATTTTCATTGTGAAATTTCATTCAGATATCCGCTAGTCTACTACTTAATGAGTACATAAATTTGAATAGCCGACAAAAAGAATTCTTCTATAGGTACTTGCAGGCAATATCAATGGACTAACACAGAGTGCGAGACTGGATTAGATTATCTAAAAACAGATGAAGAGATGTCGTGGCTAAAATTGGGGTAACTAATAAGTGGATGAACTGACTAGTAATGTGATTGCCATAGGGTTTATGGCGGGCCTTGGTTTGATATTGGCTAGCATTCTTGTGTTAGCAAATAAACGGCTTTTTGTTTACGAAGATCCTCGAATTGATGATGTCGAAGGATTATTACCTGCAGCCAATTGTGGCGCCTGCGGTTCTCCTGGATGCCGCCCATTTGCTGAAGGGTTGATTGACGGAACCTTTGAGCCATCCCAGTGCACAGTGAATGCCAAAGAATCTATCCAGAATATTGCTAATTACCTTGGCGTCGATGCGGGTGAGGCTAATAGAAGAGTCGCAAGACTTGCTTGTGCAGGCGGAAAGCATGTTGCATTAATCCGCGCAAGTTATGAAGGTCTCAGTAGCTGCCGGGGTGCTGTTCTGGTTTCTGGTGGCGGAAAAGGATGTGCCTGGGGATGTCTGGGTATGGGTGACTGTTCTGTGGTCTGTGATTTTGATGCCATCACCATCAATGAACATGGGTTACCCATTGTCGATGAAGAAAAATGTACAGCTTGTGGCGACTGTGTTGATGTCTGCCCGAAAGATTTATTTGAACTGCACTCCATTGAGCATCAACTTTTTGTGGCCTGTAAAAATCTTGAAAAAGGTGATGAGCCAAGGACTGAATGTGATGTTGTCTGTACCGCCTGTGAGCGCTGCGTAGTTGATTCACCAGAAGGGCTAATTACCATGAAAAATAACCTTCCGGTAATTAATTATGATGAAAACAGCCTTGCTTCTCCCGTCGCGGTGGAGCGTTGCCCTGCGGGCGCTATCGTCTGGCTTGATAATAAGAGCGGCTATAGAACAGGCAAAGCGAGTAAAAAAATCATTCGAAAGGAGTCCTTACCCATAGGATAGGAACAATTGTGTAGATATTAGTTATCGATTAACAAGGAGTACTACGATGTTCGGTAAAGATAAGAAAAAGACGTTTAAATATCCTGGTATTCGTATGGCAATGGATGGCAATACTGCTGTTATTATGTGTGAGAGAGAGGCGTCAGATGCTGCCGGCGCATACCCTATTACCCCTTCGACTCAGATGGGGGAATATTGGGCTGAAGAAGTTGCCAAAGGCCATCTAAATATTTCTGATAAAGAGCTGATTTTTGTAGAACCGGAATCAGAGCATGCAGCTGCTGGCGTAACAGCAGGTATGTCGATGAGTGGGCTTCGTGCAACCAACTTTTCTTCTGCTCAGGGTGTGGCATTTATGCATGAGTCTCTATATGCCGCTGTGGGTAAACGTCTTCCTTATCTACTCAATATTGGTTGTCGAGCAATCACCAAAGCTTCATTGAATGTGCATTGCGCCCACGATGATTACCATTGTATCGATGACACCGGTTTTTTTCAGGTGATGGGGAAAGATGCCCAGTCAGCAGCGGATCTAAACCTGATCTGCCGAAAAACTGCTGAACTGAGTTTAACGCCTGCGGTCGTTGCCCAAGATGGTTTTCTAACAACGCATCTTATTGAGCCGGTTAATATCCCTGAACGTGAACTGATTGCAGAATATTGCGGTTTTGCAGATGATATTATTGATTGCCCAACACCTGCACAACGTATGACTTATGGTGAAAAGCGTCGTCGAGTACCAGAGGTCTGGGATGTCGATAATCCTATGGTTTCCGGTTCGGTACAAAATCAAGATGCCTATATGCAGGCTGTGGCCGCGCAACGACCGTATTTCTTCAATCATATCGTTGATCTCTTTGAGCAATCTGCTGATGAGTACTATCAATTAACGGGTCGAGAATATAAAAGAATTGGTTTGTATAATGTGGATGACGCGGATTACGTCATCATTGGCATGGGTTCATTGATCGGACAATCAGAAGCCGTTGCTGATTATTTAAAAGAAACTCGTGGTCTTAAAGTGGGTGTTTTGAATTTAACGATGTTTCGTCCTTTTCCTGGAGATATGATCGGAGCCGCACTTAAGGGGAAAAAAGGTGTGGTGGTGCTTGAGCGAACAGATCAGCCATTAGCGGAAGATCTGCCAATTATGCGTGAAATCCGTGCTGCAATTACAAAATGTATGGAAAATGGCGTTGCCGCAAAAAACAAACCTTTTGAGAAGTATGCCAGTTACCAAAAACGTAGCGATGCTCCGCCATTATTCTCTGGCTGTTACGGGTTGGGTAGTCGTGATTTACAACCTGAAGGTATCATTGGTGCCATTGAAAATATGCTGCCCGATGGAGCACAGAAAAAATTCTTTTATCTGTCTGTTGAT
>SDWK01000671.1 GCA_004195335.1 Shewanella sp. | reverse complement strand
ATACCAATCGGTATAAGAAAGTGGTCAACTCAGAGTTATTTTTGGCTGCATAATTCAAGGCGAAAGAGTGAGGGAATGGTGCTCCCTTTTGAACTCATTCAACACAGAAATAGGCTGCCAAAAACACTCCTGAAAGGCGAGTTTTAGCACTTCCGATACGGCGTTAACGAGCTTAAACGTAGAATAACTATGTTCCTCACTCGTTGCCTTGCCTCACAAGCGCTAAACTCTCGCTGAGTGACCACACCTTTATACCGATTGGTATAATAGATAGACTGTAAACATCCTACTGCCAAACGGGCAAGCCTGTCGAGCGCTAATGATGCTATTCCACATTAAAATCAGACAGAAGAAATCACGGTTCTCATAGTCACAAAAACACCTTACGTTCAGAACTACTCAGCACTAACAACTCATTGAACCTATTATACCAATCGCCAATAAAGTGGTCTCAAATTATAGAGATAAAAAAACCACCCTAAGGTGGTTTTTCGATATTACAATTAACAGCTTAAGGCATCAGCGGATCGTGATCTGCGCCTTCTTTCTCTACTTCAACAGGCATCATATGCTCACGGTTAATTCCAAGCTTAATGGCAAGGAAACTCGCAACATAGATAGATGAGAATGTACCGACAAATATTCCCATCAGCAATGCCGCAGCAAAACCATGGATCATGGTGCCGCCCTTAAGGAACAGCGCGACTACCACAACCAAAGTTGTACCTGTAGTAATAATGGTACGACTCATAGTTTGAGTAATTGAAGTATTAACAATCTCTTCAGGCTCGCCCTTTCGCATCTTAAGGAAGTTTTCACGAATTCGGTCAAACACCACGATAGTATCGTTAAGTGAGTAACCAACAACCGTCAAAATACCTGCAAGCACAGTAAGGTCGAAATCAAGCTGAAGTATCGAGAACACACCCAAAGTGATGATAACGTCGTGCGCAAGTGCAGCAACAGCACCTAAAGCTAAACGCCACTCGAATCGGAATGAGACATAGATCAAGATACAGATAAGTGAGACGAGTACAGCTAAGCCCCCTTGTTCTGCAAGTTCTTTACCTATCTGTGGGCCTACAACTTCAACTCGCTTTTGAATCACTTGAGGATCCAATTTAAGCGCGGCATCCATAACATGGCTAACCTGAGTATCGGTGGCTACACCTTCCTTGACAGGGAGACGGGTAAGCACATCTCGGCTGGAGCCGAAGTTTTGCACGACAGCACCATCAGTCTCAACACTGCTCAGTTCACCACGCAATGCTTCTAAGTTAGCAGCAGAAGAAAACTCAAGCTCAACGACGGTACCACCGGTAAAATCCAATCCCCAGTTAATTCCATTGGTCGCTAACGATGTTAGAGAACCGAGTACCAGTATCAAAGATAGGATACTGATTGGAACCGCATGGCGAAGGAAGTCGATCGTGCCTTTTATTGATAAAATTTGAAACATAATCAACGACCCTTATATAGACAGTTTCTTCACGCGTTTACCACCCCACATAGCGTTAACTATTGAGCGAGTACCCACGATTGCAGTAAACATAGAGGTTGCGATACCGATCATAAGCGTCACAGCAAACCCTTTAACGGCACCAGTACCTACAGCAAACAGAATAAGTGCAGTCATAAATGTAGTGATGTTCGCATCGGCAATAGTTGAAAATGCGTTACCATAACCTTCATGAATAGCTTGCTGTACGCTACGACCATTGCGTAACTCTTCACGAATTCGCTCATAGATAAGTACGTTACCATCAACCGCCATACCCACAGTCAATACCATGCCTGCAATACCAGGAAGCGTAAGTACAGCGCCTGGGATCATTGACATAACACCGACAACCATCACAAGGTTAGCCGTCAATGCTAAGTTGGCAATAAGACCAAAACCACGGTAATAAACCAACATAAATAGCAGAACAACAGCCAAACCCCAAATCATGGCTTGAACACCATTTTGGATATTCTCAGCACCTAAGCTTGGGCCAATAGTCCGTTCTTCTACGATGGTCACTGGCGCAATCAAAGCACCAGCACGAAGCAAAAGCGCTAAGTTTTGCGCTTCAGAATGCTCAAGGCCGGTGATCACGAAGTTACGGCCAAGACGGGCTTGAATTGTTGCAACCGAGATAACTTCCTCGATTTTTTGCATATTCACGCTACCATCAGGGTTCTTATCACCGTTATCTTTATACTCGATGAACAAGGTTGCCATCGGTTTACCGATGTTATCCTTAGTGACATTCGAGAAGATAGAACCACCTTTTGAATCAAGGTTTATGCTCACTTGTGGACGACTGTATTCATCGAAGCTCGGTTGAGCACCTTGAATATGATCACCGGTCAACATAACAGCCTTATGCAGTACAACTTGTCCGCCCTGACGACGATTATACACTTGAGAACTTGGTGAAACACGACCACTCGCAGCGGCAGCAGCATCGGCTTTCTCATCCACCATGTGGAATTCAATCGATGCCGTTGCACCCAAAATATCTTTGGCACGTGCCGTATCTTGAACGCCAGGAAGTTCGACAATGATGCGTTCTGCGCCTTGACGCTGTACCACTGGCTCTGCCACACCCAGCTCATTCACACGATTACGGATCGTTGTGATGTTCTGTTGCAGTGCTTCTTCTTTAATCTGCTTAAGATAAGCTTCGCTCAAATTGGCCAATAGGAAATAGTTGTCGCCCGAAGAGATATCGGAAAACACCATGTCATTACCGCGAGTCTTGAGGAAACGTTCAGCCTTGGCAAGATTCTCATCATCACGGAATTTAATCTCAATGCCTTTAGCACTGTTACGAATGCCGGCATAACGAATTTTCTCACCACGAAGATCGGTTCTGAAGTCAGATATTTTAGCTTCTGTCATCTTACGAACGGCTTCACCCATGTCCACTTCCATCAGGAAATGCACACCACCACGTAGATCGAGACCCAATTTCATTGGGCTTCCGCCGACTGAGTCGAGCCAGTCTGGTGTCGCTGGAGCTAAGTTTAAGGCAACGATGTATTTATCACCTAGTGACTCTGCAATCGCATCTTTGGCTAACAGTTGCTGATCGCCATTAGTCACACGAACCAATAATTGACCATTTTCAAGCTCAGAACGCTTAACTGTGATGTTTTTACTTGCAAGAACATCATTTACGGTCGACTGCGTCGTTGCCGTAACCTCTGCGCCACGAGTTGCAACTATCTGAACTGCATAGTCTTCCCCGTAGAGGTTTGGAATTGCATAGAAAGCACCAACAGCGATAATAATTATCACCATTAGGTTTTTCCACATTGGGTATTTATTTAACACACCATCGCCCTCTTGGCTTAAAGTGACTTAATAGAGCCTTTAGGCAATACAGCCGAAATGAAATCCTTCTTAATCGTGATTTCAGTTGTTTCACTGATAGTCAGCAATACATAGTCATTTTCGTCACTGATTTTTGCAATTTTCCCTAAAATACCACCACTAGTGAGCACTTCATCACCTTTACCTAATGAGCCCATTAGGTTTTTGTGCTCTTTAACACGCTTTGATTGTGGGCGGAAAATCATGAAATAGAATATCAGACCAAATATAACTAGCATGAAAATCAGTTCCATGGTGCCACCGGCGCCAGTTACAGGTGAATCTGCAGCATACGCATTTGAAATCAACATAATGTTCTCTTCTTATTTTCAGTTAAAAATTAATTGGTTAATTCAGGAACTTCAGGAACTTCGCGTCCTTGACTGGTATAAAACTCCTCCACGAAGGCGTCTAATGTACCTGTCTCGATCGCACCGCGCAAACCTTCCATCAACCTTTGGTAATACCTAAGGTTATGCATGGTGTTTAAACGAGCACCTAAAATTTCATTGCAACGATCTAAATGGTACAGGTATGCCCGAGAATAATTCTTACAGGTATAACAATCACATTTATCATCGAGTGGTGCAGTGTCATCACGATGACGTGCATTACGTATCTTAATAACACCTTCAGAGGTAAACAGATGACCATTTCGAGCATTACGTGTCGGCATCACACAATCGAACATGTCGACGCCACGACGTACACCTTCAACTAAATCTTCTGGCTTACCAACCCCCATCAAGTAACGCGGCTTATCCGCTGGGATCTGTGGACATACATGCTCAAGAATACGATGCATGTCTGCTTTAGGCTCACCGACAGCCAAACCGCCAACGGCATAACCGTCAAATCCAATATCGACAAGCCCGTTAAGGCTTTCATCACGCAGATCTTCATAGACCCCACCCTGAATGATACCAAACAGAGAGTTAGGGTTTTCAAGCTTATCAAACTCATTGCGTGAACGTTGTGCCCAACGAAGAGACATCTGCATCGATTTACGCGCTTCATCTTCTGTCGCTGGATACGGTGTACACTCATCAAAAATCATCACAACATCAGAACCTAGAGAGTTCTGGATCTGCATCGATTTTTCAGGATCTAAAAAGATTTTTTCGCCGTTAATTGGCGAACGGAAATGAACACCCTCTTCAGTGATTTTTCGAATATCACCTAAGCTAAATACCTGAAATCCACCAGAGTCCGTCAGAATCGGTCTTTGCCAGTTCATGAAATCATGAAGATCACCATGTTTGCGCATGATCTCTTCACCTGGACGTAGCCACAAATGGAATGTGTTACCCAGAAGGATATCAGCCCCTGTTGCACGAACCTCTTCTGGCGTCATTCCCTTTACGGTACCGTAAGTGCCAACAGGCATAAATGCGGGCGTTTCAACAGTGCCTCGTTCAAAGATTAAACGGCCACGACGTGCGCGACCTTGAGTTGTATCTAATTCAAATTTCATTTTATACCTCGCCAGAGAAACAGTCTGACTCATTAATGTTTGTACACAGTACAAAGCTATCGTTAAAACTAGAGATAAGGGCAAACATTCGAGTATCAACCCTTAGCAAAAAATAGAAGTAAAAAAAACCCACCTCTTCAATGGGTGGGTATTTTAAACCAAATTTAGTCGTTAGTTCGCTTTTTTAGTCACAAACATGGCATCACCATAGCTAAAGAAGCGGTATTTTTGAGCGATCGCGTGTTGATAGGCGTTTTTTACCTCATCGAAACCGGCAAATGCACTGAGTAGCATAATTAATGTCGATTCCGGCAGATGAAAATTGGTCACCATCGCATCGACAATTTTGAACTTATATCCCGGGTAGATAAAGATATCCGTGTCGCTGCAAAACTCTTCAAGCTCACCTTCACTCGCTTTCGCTGCACTTTCTAAAGAACGTACCGAGGTCGTCCCAACCGCTATAACACGTTTGCCATTCGCTTTAGTTTTCGCAATTTTATCGACAACCTCTTGTGAAACTTCGGCCCACTCAGAATGCATCTTGTGTTCAAGAATATTATCGACTTTTACCGGTTGAAATGTGCCTGCCCCGACATGCAAAGTCACAAAGGCCGTATCCACACCTTTCTCGGTTAATGCCTCCAACAGACCTTCATCAAAATGCAATCCCGCCGTAGGTGCGGCGACAGCACCCGGGTTTTGATTGTAAACAGTCTGATAACGCTCTTTATCGGCATCTTCGTCTGGGCGATCGATATAAGGGGGCAACGGCATGTGCCCCACCTCTTCGAGTACTTCAAGAATCGTCTTGTCCGATTGAAGTTCAAGCTCAAATAATGCATCGTGACGACCGAGCATTTTCATCTCATAGTCGCCATCTAAACAGATGATCGAATCAACCTTGGGGGACTTAGAACTTCTTACATGAGCTAAAATTCGTTTATCATCAAGCATGCGTTCAACAAGAATTTCAAGCTTGCCACCTGTGCTTTTTTGGCCGAATAGACGCGCTGGTATCACTCGAGTGTTATTAAACACCATAAGATCACCAGGGTTAACCATATTCAAAATATCGGTGAACTGATTATCAGCTAGCTTGCCGGTATTACCCTCTAATGAGAGCAATCTCGAAGAGGTCCGGTTTACCGCAGGATATCGGGCTATTAACTCGTTTGGAAGATCAAATGAAAAATCAGTTACGCGCATGGTTAGTCTCTACTTAGCATGAATCGGGCGCTAGTCTATTTGCAGAGACCGAGAAGATCAAGGTGTAAGGGTTAGTTCCTGATATTATCTTTTTCCATCGTCACATTATTATCATCGATGTCAAAATCTTCCTTACGATAACTGTGTTGTTCATAAGGAATATCAACCTGAACTCGTTTACGTTGAGATTGTTCTTGTTTACCAAAAAGTTTAGATAACCAGTTCCACATCATCCTTGATCCTTAAACCGATAATTGATGAGAATATATTGAGTGACGCACATCCTTAAGAAATAACCATAATCTCAATTAAAAATAGGAGAAAGGCTTTCTTAGCGCCGATGCACATGATAACGTGAAAATAGAGTTTTAACCAAGAAAATTAGCAAATCATCATGAACTTTCTTGCACACCTACATCTTGCAGATAATAGTAAAACCAGCCTCGCCGCCAATTTAGCAGGCGACTTTGCTAAGGGAAGCATAGAGAGATTCCCTAAGCACCTGCAACAAGGTATTTGGCTTCACAGACAAATTGATCAACTTACCGATACTCATGAACTCACTAAAGAATTAGTGTCAGTATTTCCTCAACAACTTAAACGAGCCGCTCCCATACTGATCGATTTGGCTTTTGATCATATGTTGGCTAAGTATTGGGATGAATACCACAATGAGAGTTTGAAAGATTTTGCCATAAAAGCTTATGATGCCATCGATAATTGTGAAGAATTACCGGAAGATCTTCAAAACCTCGCCCCCAGAATAAGAAGCGAGAACTGGCTAGAGGCCTATAAAAATCGACAGGGGTTAAACCAAGCAATCGAGTCGGTGGCCAAACGAGTATCAAAACCTGAGATATTCAAAGGTGCGACCAGTGTAGTGAAGACCCTGGATATCGAAATTGAGATAGCCTTCAGAACCTTCTATCCTCAACTGATGGCATACAGCAAGATCTGGACACGCAACACACCTGCAGAATATTTATAGGGCTTTAAGGCTTTAAGGCTTTAAGGCTTTAAGGCTTTGCATCATAGCTAACTCTTAGTAATAAGCGACGAAATTTCCCGCTTACTCGTTCTCAACATGATCACTTTTTGCTAGAATTCGCCACAACAGGAGAACTCATGCAGATATTTACTTATACCCCCCCTTCCATTCCTTGGTTAGATATTCGATATAAAGACAGAGATATTATCGTCATTAATAAACCCTCAGGTTTACTCTCAAATCCTGGGCGTGCGGCGAATACCTTTGATTGTGCAATCAACCGCCTTCTCCAACGATACCCTGAAGCGATATTGGTACACAGATTAGACTGTGCAACTTCAGGTATTATGGTTTTTGCACTAAACAAGAAAGCCGAGTCCAACATCAAGACTCAATTTCAAAACAGGATGAGTAAGAAGACCTATATCGCAGAGGTACAGGGGCACATAGTCGACGAGGAAGGGGTGATTGAACTTGCAATGAAATCTGACACTGAGCGGCCTCCATTGCAAAAACTAACACCGGAAGGTAAGCCATCTAAAACCTATTTCAAGGTGCTTGAGCATAGACAAAACAGTACATTGGTAGAGTTAAAGCCCGTAACAGGTCGTACTCACCAACTACGCTTGCATATGTTAGCGATTGGTCACCCCATTTTAGGAGATGAGTTTTACGGCGACGAAAAGGTTATTGCGGCATCAAAGAGACTTTGCCTCCATGCCATGTCACTCAGCATTACTCACCCCTATTCAGGTAAAGCAATAACCTTTCATAGCGTTCACCCATTTAGCTAATGGTCACAGATTAAGATTCACATAAGACTAGGGAGCACCAGTCCTAGTCTTATGGATATAACAATTCTTCTAAAGCTGGGGGGCTTAAGCCACTTTAGCAGTATAGAAACACTCGTTAGAGTTACAAAACCGTAAAAGATTTTCTGCTGTCAACAAGAAGTACTCTCCGAAAATATTCCCGCCTTTATCTTCTAACTTCAACCCATCAACAGTTTTAGTACTCATCATCTCATCTAAACTGTGGCAGCCATCGCTATACCAGGTCTCCAAAAAAACTTTCTGCCCTTGGCGGTAGAGGGTGATCTTGTCTCCGACACAATGACGGTCGTCTATCCAGCGACCAACGACATCCCGAATACCTGTATCCTTGTCCTGCCAACTTAAGCGCTGTCGCTTTTCAACTACTGACATTTTAATCACCTCGAGTAATTCCTGACTTTCAGTTTGACTACATTGGTCTTGTAAGACTTCTGCCATTGAATCCATTTTTTAACTCAACTCCAACGAAATGCATATTGTTAAATATTTGTGGCGGTTACGAGCTATGATGCTATTTCTTAGTAGCGTGTTACTAAGCCGTGCTTATGACAACTTAACCGAACAATTGATTAAAAAGTGTATCGTATGCAAAAAATAAAAACGCGATCTAAATCACTTTATATGCATTACTTTAGACAATATGAATTAATTTACCTAATTCATCCGATGAGTATAGGTCAATGATTATTTTCAAGCCTGTTTTTAGCGGCCAAATTCACATAAAGAAAATGGCTAAAGCCTGCATCTAAACCGTTTATATCACTCATGAAGGAGTTTTAGACATTGTCACTGCTTATGATATAGCGATAAGGAAGTGGGATACAAAATATGCTCCCCTCAGTGCCAGTTTATCCGTTAACGCATACGTCGATGTATGAGCCGCAGAATGAAGATATAGGCAGAGAAAAACAAAGAGATGAAGGTGGAGAGGTGCCTTTAAAGCATTGGAGCATAAGACGATTCCCGGAGCCAATACTCCGGGAACCCTCTATCGATTAAGATTATAGCGTTTCTTTTCTTTCTGCCGCTTCACAAGCCGCGGCGGTAAAGAGTACATCGGTTGAGCTATTCAAACCCGTTTCGGCAGAGTCCTGGATAACACCAATGATGAAACCGACGGCAACCACTTGCATAGCAACATCATTCGAAATCCCAAATAGACTACACGCAAGAGGGATAAGCAGGAGTGAGCCCCCGGCAACCCCAGACGCGCCACAGGCCGATACAGCTGCAACGACACTGAGTAAAATCGCAGTGAGAATATCGACTTGAATGCCCATAGTATGGACTGCCGCGAGGGTTAGAACCGTAATAGTAATCGCCGCTCCTCCCATGTTGATCGTTGCACCTAGTGGGATGGAAACTGAATAGGTATCTTCATGAAGCTTGAGTTTTTCACAAAGCGCCATATTTACCGGAATATTTGCCGCACTTGAACGAGTGAAGAACGCAGTAACGCCACTTTCACGTAAGCACATAAAGACTAACGGATATGGGTTTCGTCTTATTTTTAGAAAAACAATCAATGGATTCACGATAAGCGCAATAATAGCCATCGCACCGAGTAACACCGCGAGTAATTGCCCATAGCCAGCAATAGCCGAGAAGCCTGTTTTCGCAAATGTTGCTGCAACGAGTCCAAAAATACCAATTGGCGCTAAACGAATGATGAAACGAACCATCTGTGAAACACCATGGCTCACATCAGAAAATACTTGCTTGGTTGAGTCGCTGGCATGATGAAGAGCCAAACCCAAGCCCACACCCCAAGCCAAAATTCCGATGTAGTTCCCCGTCATAAGTGCATTAACTGGGTTATCGACTAACTTGAACAGTAAAGTATTAATCACTTCACCTATCCCTTCCGGAGGAGTGGCTCCTTCTGCCCCTGTAGCCAGTACTAAAGTAATTGGGAAGGCAAAGCTGAGAAGTACAGCGGTTAACGCCGCGGCAAAGGTACCAAATAGATATAAGATAACAATTGGACGCATATTGGTCTTAGCGTTTTTTTTCTGATTTGCAATTGAAGCCGCGACTAAAATAAACACTAAGATAGGCGCAATGGCTTTTAAAGCTCCGACGAAGAGCTGCCCTAAAAAGGCAACACTATGTGCGGAATCTTTTGAAATTGTCGCCAGTAAAATACCAGCAATAATCCCAAATAGGATTTGCAGCACTAAGCTGCCATTAACCAGTCTGGCTAATAAAGATTGTTTTTGATTCATTGATTGGCCTGTCATTATTATAATAT
>SDWK01001061.1 GCA_004195335.1 Shewanella sp. | reverse complement strand
GTAGGGTACCGGTGAGGGGCCAGCCGCCTTTTTTATGAGCCATATCTTTTGGCTCTGTTTGCTGAATTCGCCATAGAGAAAGGTTAATCAGCGCAAAAATGATCAAAATGATAAAGCTGGTGGTCTTGGCCAGCGTGACCAGAGGCAGCCAAAGGGAAAAAATCAACACCACTGCGGTGATGATGATGGTGGCAATGATTGGCGTCTGTGTCCTCTTACCGACTGCTGCGAGAAAAGCGGGAGCTCGCCCCTGAAATGCCATGCCATAAAGCACTCTCGAGGCCATAATCAACTGAGCCAATAGTCCGTTGAGGATGGCGAACAGGCTAATTAGGCTTATCAAGGTACCAGCCATCGGGTGGTGAGGCTCGAGTATATCTTTGAGCGGCGCAGCTGAGGCGGCAAGTTCACTCTGGGGGAGTGAGAAAACAGCGACAAATGCTACCATAAGATAAAGCAAGCTTGCGATGATGAGGGCCAGTATTATTCCTCTGGGCATGGTCTGTTTGGGATCCTTAACCTCTTCAGCAATATTCACCATGTCTTCGAAGCCGATAAAGGCATAAAAAGCCAAAAATGCGCCGCTTAATACGCCTCCCCATACGAGAGTATTGTCGGGAATAAAGGCCTGTTGCCACGAGATTGAGTCTGGTAAAGCACCTCCGGCTACGACAATAACTAACAACAAGCCAAACACTTCGATTACGGTGAACACGGCTGCCAGCCACAGGGATTCGGCGATCCCCCAGACCGCAATTAGACCCAATAATATGAGCATGAAGGTTATGGTCAAGTAGTCGGGTAGGTCGATAAAATGGGACAAGTAACCCACGAAACCATTGATCAAGGTGGCAGAAGAGATGATTCCGGTAAAAATGACGAGATAGCCGACGATAATCCCATATCTTTTGCTGTTAAACCCATGTTCCACATAACAGGCCTCGCCGGCACTTAGGGGGTAACGAGCAACCAGCTGACAGTAACTCAGGGCGGTAAAATAAGCGATGATTGCTGCGACCATAAAAGCAAGAGGGGTGAGCATGCCTGCGCTGGCAGCCACTTTTCCCACTAGAACGTAGATGCCAGCACCAAGCATGGTCCCCAGACCATAAAATGTCAGTAAAGGTAGGCCTATGCGTCTGGCCAGAGGAAATTCTTTGGAGCCTGTTTCGGTATGATTCATTAAAACAGCTGCTTGTTGTTCAATGCTCTCCTTTTAGTGTAGTACAAGTGCTCTGTCGGCAATTAAGCGAAATTGGTGATTTGTCGATTGTATATAACCTTATTGTGCAACGGCTATACGGCGCGATAAAGGTTAAACGGAGTCAAAGAGGGCTGCATCTGGTTTATCGATTCAAGGCTGATAACTCACCATTAGTTGAGGCTTTAAATAGACAAGCCTCTAACTTTGGTGAGTGAGAGGCTAATTCATCATCATAGCTTGGATCTCTTCGATGGTACGGGGGGCATTAGCCGATAGATTTTCATGCCCGGATCCGGTGACTAAAATATCATCTTCGATACGAATACCCATACCCCGGTATGCCGAAGGTACGTCGATGGAATCGAGCGGGATATAGATCCCGGGTTCGATAGTAAATACCATACCGGGTTCGAGCATGCGCCAATTACCGTCACTGTCGTGATAAGGACCGACGTCATGGACGTCCATGCCGAGCCAATGGCCAGTCTTATGTACCGTGAAACGCTTATAACTCTGGCTCTCCATTACCTCTTCGATACTGCCACTTAAGAATCCCAGTTCTAACAGCCCTTTGGCCATCACCTCAACGCAGGTTTCATACAGTTCATTCCAGGAGGTACCGGGCTGAGCTTTTGCGATGGCGGAGTCGAGAGCATTCAACACGAGTTGATAGATGTTCTTCTGAGCGTCGGTAAATATACCGTTCACCGGGTAGCTACGGGTAATATCAGAGGCGTAAAGATCTAACTCACCCCCGGCATCGATCAACAATATCTGTCCGTCTTCTGCGGTGCAGCAGTTTTCCTCATAGTGAAGACAGCAGGCATTATTACCCGAAGCGACGATGTTTGGATAAGCGACATCGGTGCAGCCGAACTGAGAGAGGGTATAATCGAACGTAGCAGATAACTGTGCTTCATTTATACCGGGCTTACATGCGCGCATAACCGCCTTATGGCCGTCGACCGATGCAGCAACGGCGGCTTTTATCTGTGTAATTTCCTCCTCACTCTTAATAACGCGCATGGGGTGTAAGTACTTCGCCAGCGGAGTAAGGCTCCGGTACTGTTTGACCGTATCAAAGGGGGTCGTCATTCTTTGATGATTTAGCCAGTCCACTATCTGAGCAGAGAAACGGTTGAGCTCATCACTGATATAGATATGTTGATGGTCGACTATTTTTGATAAGACAATTTCATTAAGCTCGGCGATATCGAAAGCGTCATCGGCGCCGAAGTTTGCAATAGCACCTTCAATACCGGCACGTTTACCGAAGCTGACCTCTTGGGTCGGGTCCTTAGGGCGGCAAAGTAAGGTAAAGCTGAAACCCGATGCAGCACCTTTATCGGCGGCGAACATGGCCACGGCATCTGGTTCATCGAAGCCGGTGAGATAGAGAAAGTCGTTATCTTGTCTAAAGTGATACTTAATGTTTTTACTTCTGACCTTTTGTTGGTAGCCAGAAACAATGATTAAGCTATTTTCTGGGAGTTGCCTGAAAAGGGCCTCTCTTCTGATTTGATATATATTTGTCATAATTACCAGCTCTATGAAGGTCACTGTTCATGCTTAATAAAGAAAACCCCCTATAAATCATCCGCTGAACTGAGATTTAAGCTAGCTGGTACATCAAATGTGTGCGGATATTTTTGCCGCAGGGATTCATTCTTAAAGAGCTGTCAGTGAATAAATGTAAAAGTATTAGCC
>SDWK01001059.1 GCA_004195335.1 Shewanella sp. | reverse complement strand
CTCAGCTACTTCAGCGAAGCATCGTCTCAGCACCACCAACGCAGTGTAATCTGACCGCCATGGTATGAGTACGCCTAAGGCTCGCAGCAATGACCAGCTCTATTCGTTACCGCAAGATTCAAACTCTCGGTCTCACTCGTCACAGTGGAGGTGCTTGCTGTTAGCACCAGAGGGTGGCGATCTTCTAATACAGAATGAGTCAGTACCTTGTGTTTAAACGTCTCCCAAGGAAAGTTTTCTCCGGGATCTGAACGCCGAGCCGGATCCAATTTGGCATGGGAGATGACATGCCTGAGATTAGGATACTTAGCCCAAGCATAGAGGACGATGCGGGCCAACATATCTATTTGCCATTGAGAATAGGGATCGCGAAAATATTGAACATTCTGAGTATTAATCAGCTCAACCCCTAAACTCCGGTCATTAACATTGGGCCCCTCACCCAGTATCGGCACATAATCGACACTGCCCACATGATAGGCCGCTTTCGCCTCTGCCACCGTGGCCCAGATAAAGTGACCATGCTCGGTTTCATTTTCATCGGGTATTATCCAGTGCGCACTCGCCTTTCTCTCCTGCCAGGTATCCACCGCATGTTTCGTCGCATAACCTGCAGTAGCATGGATCACGATAGTATCGATAGACTCAAATACATCACCCCTGCGCGAACGGGCTCTGTTCTTGGTTAACCAACCGAAAGCTGGATGCAACTCCTCTTTTAAGGGAACAAAGGCAGGTCTTTGACTCGGTGGAAGCGTGAAATAGAAGGTGTCAGGCTTGATCGTGTCGGGATCGGTTGAAATAGCAGAATCAAAAGAGTGAGTTACGTTACTTGAAAAAGCGGAATTAGTCATATTCGTTCCCTGAATAATCTTACATGCAACTTGTCGTCCGTGATAATTTAAAAACTAACGCGATATATTAAACATACAGCTAAGATCTTAGCTCAAAACAAAGGGATAGCAACTCAGTCCCACTAAATCACATCATATAGTCTGTGATAGATTGCAGTGAAAAGGAGTCAGTGACATTCCGCGCCGCAAGTGACCTATTACCAGTTACCTATTACCATGGAGATGCTGATTTATCTCTACGACAAACTAGCCATCAGGCGAACCTACAACCTGATTAAAAACATCGACCCAATAGGGGTCAAACTGCGTGCCTGAAAAGTTGTTAATTTCATTCATGGTTCGTACTAACGGCCGCTTGAGTAGCGTCCGATGTGCTCTTTCATGGGATCTGGCATCGAACGTATCTGCAATGGCTAAAATTTTAGCGCCATGACAAATATCATCTCCCTTCAAGTGGTTCGGATAACCCGAACCATCCACCTGTTCATGATGCTGTAAAATCATTTCAGCGGCCTGTGTCCATCTATTTGACTCACTGAGCAACAAACAACCAGAATTAGGATGTCGATGTAATGCTTGCCTCTCCTTTTCGGTGAACGCCCCTTTCTTGGTAAGAAGAGAACGCGGTAAGAAGGACATGCCAATATCGTGAATGAGTACAGCAACGGCGAGTTGAGTCGGGTCAACCTTTCCCTCTGATTTTTGATTCATCGCAAGCGCGAGTCGTAATAATCGAACCGTACGTCCCTTCCAATAAAACGAACGGTTTTCTAAAGGGGGACTCAAGCTTTCGAAGAAGTAAATATCCTCATCCATTTCAATACTATGGCTTTCAAGCACATCTTTAATATTTCTATCAGCAACAACTTTATTATCGACCAGATAATCAGTATTCACTAAAGGCTCTCGGGAACCGTCGCTGCTTAGCTTCGTTTTAGGTGTAACCGGAGGGATATCATTACGAGTATCGAGCGCATCGAGCGCTTCTTTCGAATAGGTATTATATAAGTGAGTATCCGGGTCTAAAATAAATAAGCATTTTTTAATGTATTCAATTCTAACGTCCGGTGCGACATCGGCAATGCAGCTGATATTGATACACAAACGATCAATCTCATCATCAGACAAAGCGCATGGCCTATCATCTATTCTTGACTGAACCATATTCTCAGTCTTATCGAGGGTGAGTAGGACCACATCACATAACAAACTGTCGTACTCGATACGGTTTTTTCTTATGGCATCCAACAAGTCTTCCACGCTCTGGATCAGAGGCGTGATATCTTTCAAACCCACATAAATCAGATTGCCTTTTATGGTATGAATAGACCTAAACAGGGAATTAAGGAGGGTGGCGTTGGTCGGATCCAGCTCTAAATCAATTAGCACAGAGTCACAGGTTTCATGAGCCGTCTTGAAGTCATCATAGAAATCACCCATGGCATCCATATCAATCATGTTTTCGTCACTCTCTTGCTGAGAATCTCGTGGTTCATCCATACCTAACACCTCAAAATTATTACTTTTTTAACAATGAGTCATTCATGTGCTACTAGTATAGTCAGGATACCTCTGATTGCAGAGATGCGCATGATCTGCGCCAATAATATATGACTTAAACAGGAAAAATGATGAGGACAAACCGACTTTCAAGGATAAACCGACTTTCAGAATCTGACCCGTCATTTGACCGCCATGGATGGCGGAAATGTCGATAACGCATGGAGCATTTATCGACCCGGTGCAGTGCGGAATCCATCTCAAGGCTTACTCATAAAGCTAGATTCTGTTCTTAACACCGAATAATTCAGAAAGACGTTTTGTAGGAGCTGGCTTTAGCCGCGAAGGTTTTTGCAAAGAAGTGTCATTCCCGGCTAAAGCCGGTCCTACATTTAGATATAGCTCTGTTCATTCCCTTATTTGTAAACGACTGCTTTACCCTCGAAGATATGGATCCCTCTCTTTATGTCATCTGACCGCCAAGGTATGAAGTGTTCCAGACACTTCCCATACATTTCCCATATCCCTATGGGTCAGATGCGGAAATGTCGATTATGT
>SDWK01000821.1 GCA_004195335.1 Shewanella sp. | reverse complement strand
GTGCCCGAGAGGGCGCAACCCTGACTTGGCGTATATTATCGGGGTCGGGCTTCAGCCCGGCACCGGCTACATTTCTATCGAGTCTGACCCTTTTGATAGTATTACCTTGCATCGCGGGGCGGACCATATATGACCCCTTTGCTGCTCAATTTGTGGCTGACGAAAGTGGAGGCCGAAGGCCGGAGCTTTTGGCAGTCCACCAACATTGCCTTGTTAAATGCGTACTGCTACCATTATGCGCATAACGATGCGCATTGCAGTGGTGGAAATATGCAAACTCTATATGATCTGAACGCTCCAAAAAAACCAACAAACTTAAGCTTAAACAGCGACTTACTCAAAAAAACAAAAAAACTAAACGTTAACCTTTCAGCCACTTTAGAGCAAGCGCTAAGAGCGAAACTGGCTGAAAATGAAGCCAAAAACTGGGCTAAAGAGAATAAACGAGCCATAAAAGCTTACAACGAGTTCGTTGATGAAAATGGCCTTTTCGCTGATGAACACAGGAACTTTTAATGGCGCAGTTTGATGTATACGAAAACTCTAGTAAGCAAACTCGAAAAGCCTATCCTTATATTTTGGATATACAGCACTCTCTAATAGAAGATATTGCCACTCGAATTGTTGTTCCACTTGGCAATGCTGAACTACTAAAAAATGAAGAGCTAAAAGGATTAACGCTAAAGATTGAGTTTGAAGGCAGTCAACTGCTGGTATTGATACCTCAAATCACCTCCATGCCAACAAAAAGTTTGCGAAATCCTATTGGCACATTATCTCATTTTCGAGATGAAATTATTTCGGCTCTCGACCTCGCAATCATTGGCATTTAACGTAGAGCTAACCGGCCTGGCGCGGCATTGTGCGCCAGGTCCGCGTTGAGCAGCAAAGGGGTCTTGCATTGATAGTACTTTTGATACTCAGGCTACATTTCTATCGAGTCTGACCCTTTTGATACCCTATGACCCCGCGACCCCGCAGATAACACCGTGGGAGCCTGCCTGCAGGCGATCTGTTCGCCGTTACGGCGCTAAAAATGAGGATATGGCGGCGCATCTCCTTAAGGTGCCCGAGAGGGCGCAACCCTTACTTGGCGTATATTATCGGTGTCGGGCTTCAGCCCGGCACCGGCTACATTTCTATCGAGTCTGACCCTTTTGATACATAACCGCTATTCTTCAGTTTTATAAGTGGCTAACTGACGCTGGGGGTCTTGCCGACTATGAAGAACACGAACAATTTGGATCTGCACTTGTTGTAATCGATAGAAAATGACGTGACCTTCCACTGAAAGGCTACGCATGCCAGGCAATAATGCCTCGCGCTTAATGCCCATTTCCGGTTGGCGTGTCAGATTCCACAAGCCATCCTCGAGACGATCAAGATAGGCAGAGGCTCGAACTGCGCCCCACGTGTTAATTCCGTGTTCGTAGATTGCTCTTAGATCATCCCGCGCGAGTGGCGAGATAATCAAGGTGTAAGAACGCATATGAGCTATTTAACCTTTGATATCTTTGAATAAACCACCCAAAGCATCTCTGGATTTGACGCGTATGCCTCCACCTTGCTCCAGTTGCTCGACACCTGCAATGAGTTGCTCGCGCAAACGAGCAACCTTGACCTCATGAATCCAGTCATCATGGGTATCCATAAAGCGCAGCGCTTCGCGGATAACTTCACTGGCATTGTTATAAAGTCCACTTTCAACCTTAGCTTTGACGCGGGATTCCAACTCAGGGGTGAGAGAAATATGCATGTACATCTCCTGTGTCAATGATGTCTAGGCTAAAAATGGCACTGACTACAAAGATTGTCAATCCTTGTAGTCAGGCAGGCTGAAAATCATTATGCAGACTTATGGTGCAAGCGACAGGATTCTTGTAACGTACTGGCGCGGGGCTGGAAGGGTAATCCCCCCGTTACGTTTTATGCTAGGAGGGGATTGACAGGCAAAACGCAAGACCCTGGCTGCATATGACCCCGGTGTTCATCACCTTGACTATAGCTTTGTACCTATATAGCATACAACCTATATTAGATAAGGGTAGCTGCATGTGGGCAATAGAAACTACCGATATCTTTGATGGATGGTTCGATGCACTGGATGATATCGACAGAGCGAATGTCTTAGCATCCCTAATTGTATTGAGAGAACAAGGACCCGCTCTATCGCGGCCTTATGCCGATTCTGTTAATGGCTCACGCCATAGCAATATGAAAGAGCTACGAGTCCAGAGCAAAGGCGACCCGATAAGGGCATTTTTTGCATTTGATCCAACCCGGAAAGGCATCTTGCTCTGCGCAGGTAATAAGACCGGAGACGAAAAGCGATTTTACAAAGTAATGATCCCACTCGCTGACCGAGAATACGCAGCGCACCTGAATAAACTAAAGCAGGAGTAACCACCATGGCAAGAACGCTTGATCAACTACTGGCAGCAGAAAAACCCGAAGTTGTTGCCGAGGCTCAGGGTAAAGCGGAAGAGATGTTACTGAACATCCACCTCTCTGAGCTCCGCGAGCGGGTACAGAAAACTCAGGGGGAAATTGCTCAAACCTTGGGCATTAAACAGCCAACCGTAGCGGGAATGGAGAAGCCGGGGCGTGACCTGAAATTGTCATCTTTAAAACGCTACGTTGAAGCTACCGGAGGCAAGTTGCGTCTCGATGTAGAGCTACCTGACGGTACTCACTACGGCTTTCCAGTATAATTAAACAAGCGCCCAATCGGGGCGTTTCACTTTCCAAACCATTATTCTTCGCACACACGGTCCCATTAGGTCTTTTCTTTTGCCAAGACAGGCAAAAGAAAAGACCTAACCCCTTTGCTCTGTGCCATTGATAGTCGCTTCAGAGATTAACCGACCTGTACCGCCGGCTAATGGGTGCTCATGTGGGCATATATAGGCAGGGGGCGC
>SDWK01000358.1 GCA_004195335.1 Shewanella sp. | reverse complement strand
AACGCAGCCAATTGGCTGCGTTTTGTGATGTGTTAGGGCTAGTGTTTTTCTTTGGTGACCGATACGGTCCATTCATAAAGAGGGGCATCTTTATCGCTTTGAAATTCCAGCGAAGCTTTCTTTCCATCGGGTAACAGAGTAAAACCGGGAAGAGATTCTATGTTGAGAAAGTCATCTTTTCGATAAATAAGCTGTGCTTCCAGATCAATTTGTCCGAGATTATCAGAGAGATTTAAACGTAGGAAGTTGGCACTATCGAGTTCAATCGGGAACTCTAAAGGGTGACCAGCTCCTATTGTCACTTGAGTTGGACCTATGGTGATACCGTCTCGTAACAAGTCTGTATTGACCACATAGTTATCGGTATGGCATGCACTTAATAATGCTATCAAGGTAAGTGAAAATATAGATCGTAAAAACATCGTACTCAAATAGTGGATAACTTTAATGACGCCATCTTAACACTAATAATTATCACCTCGGTCACTTTTCGCTAACCATTTATGGGCTTGTATCACCTTTTCGTTCTTCTGTTCAGCTTGTATTCAGTAATATCGTTTAATGCGCGGTTAATTCAACATTATTGATTTTACAGAAGTACTCAATGCTTTAGCCTTAACGCCATTTTCTGTATCATGTCCCATCGTTTCACCCTCTCGTTTTATATTAAGTGATGCTATGCAGCCCCAAGCCGATCCATTTATTGTTCCAATATGCCATGATCAAATAGAGATCTTGTATCGAGATGAGGCATTGATTTTAATCAATAAACCCAGTGGCTTATTAAGTTTATCGGGTAAGCATCCGGATAATAAAGATTCGGTACACTTCCGTCTGGTTCAGGATTATCCGACCTGCACGATGATCCATAGATTGGACTTTGGCACCTCCGGTATCATGTTAGTTGCGATGAACAAGCAGATAAACGCTCAGCTCTGCAAGCAATTTAGTGAAAGAACCGTGTCGAAACGTTATACGGCATTATTACATGGTCAAGTCGATGCCGATGAGGGATTGATTGATTTTGCCATCGCGAAAGATAAAGAGAACTTTCCTCTGATGAAGGTTTGCCAACAAACGGGTAAGCCTGCTGTCTCAAAGTTTAAAGTGCTCGAACGTTTCGTTCAAACTCATGAAAACGCTTTTTTCAAAGAGCACGAGAAGGCAGGAGATAGGGCGGTTACCCGGGTTGAATTTGAGCCAGTCAGCGGCCGAACCCATCAATTAAGGCTCCATAGTCAACAGATCCAACACCCAATTCTTGGCTGTGATCTCTATGCCACCGATGAAGCGTTCTTTATGTCTTCGAGGCTAATGTTACACGCCACAGAACTCGCTTTTGACCACCCAGTCACGGGTGAGCGAATCAATATGGTCTGTCCAAGTCCATTTTAATGTAGGACCAGCTTTGATGTAAGACCGGCTTTAGCCGGGAACTGCTAGGATATACATTTGCGGGTGATTCGATTGCGATTAAAAGATTCGCGGCTGAAGCGCGCTCCTACAAAAGTGCATTAATCTTTAGGTTTTAGATAGTGTCTGAGCGATCTTGGATCTGTGTGGCCGGTCCTTGCCATGATATAGAGGTGATCTTTATCATTTTCATGGAGCTGGGTAACGCAGCCACTGCGTAAACTATGTGCGCCATAGAACTGCGGACTTAACCCCGCCCTTGCACAATACTTCTTTATCATCTGATAAATATCATCGCCACGAAGAAAGCCGCTGTTTCTATTTATACGAGACAATGGCTGCTCTTCAGTATCAATTGAAGTCATATCTATTTTTCGATTTGTTACATCACTAACCTTGTATGGCCTTAGCTGACTTCCGTCTCGAGAGATCGAGCGAAACAGATGGCCCTGGTTAATTTTTGAGATCGCTATCCACTCTTTAACGGCATCGAATGCGGCGAAGGGCTCCGATTGAGGTAGATCTTTCCATTCCCTTTGCCCTTGCTGATTACTCTTGGAATAGGGCAGGCGAACCTTGAGCTTGTTGCGTAAAAAACTGACATGGTTAATTTGTATGTCGGCAAGCTCAGAGCGACGAAAGCCTCCCTGAAAACCAAGTTGAATAATAGCCTTGTCTCTTGCTCTCGTCAGCGGTTGAGGCTGCTGCTCGATCACATCTATCAACATTTCAAGTTCATCATACATTATCGGTTGTTGATCGTAGTCTGCGACTTTTCGATATTTATTTCGACTAAGGCCTCGCATCACTCGGATGACCAAGGGGTGTTCCGTTGGGGAGTGAAACCCCGCTTGAATATGATGATAGCGAATCGCCGCTAATCTGGATGTTAATGTTTGCCGCGAAAGTTGGGCGCCACTGCTCTGTTGAATGCTCTCTTTTTGATGACCGATAAATGAAATGACGGAACGGGGATCGGCAGGAAGGGAACTTAACCCATGTTCCAGACAATAACGGTTAAATATCGAATAGCTGGATATATACACGCGACGGGTATTTTCTGAGATTTCATACTCAGTTTCACTGGCGGCACTTTTATAGTCATCCAGGATTGAGAGGGGAAGCTGCGTCTCTTCAAAAAACTTTTCGTCAGAAGAGCTTCTATTCCCATTTGTTGCTGACGGCACAATAGATGTATGAGGGGTCAAAATCGAATTTATTGTATGGTGCGCTGATTTTGACATTTTACTTAAGACACCTATAAAGATCTTATTGTTAAAAAATAGAGTTAGTACAAAACAGCACTAAAATAATAATCAACATCGTTTCGACTATTAAATAACCAGCTAATTATATCTAAGAGATTGGATAAATAGATTTGTGCTCTATTTAAGAGCTTAAATTATAGAGATAAGCAGCCACCTCTACCAGTGATAATCGTCATTATCACTGGTAGGAGGTCTATACGTATAGTGCTGTCTCTTATACACATCTCCGAGCCCACGAG
>SDWK01000355.1 GCA_004195335.1 Shewanella sp. | reverse complement strand
TATTCGTCGGCAGCGTCAGATGTGTATAAGAGACAGCTGTACTTCTCCGTGAGCCACTACCGCGAACACAATTAAAAAAACAATCAAAGAGAAAGAAATCGCCGCCGCATAAAGTCGTTTTTCTGCGTTATTATTCCTGTTTGCCGGGGGTGAAATCGGCCCCATAGACCACAGCTAAAGAAATAGCCTGCTAATGACAGCGCCACAACCCCTCTTCCCTGCTCGGGACTACACAGGTAAGCATTCAATAATTTTCATATGAATACAAACAGTTAACCTGGCCAACCTAGGCAATCGGGCAACTTTATTCCAGAGCAATGTTTCATTTTTACCAGAACCATTCATAGGGCAAGAATGGGGTCGCGCCAATTCCTTGGCTACCCAAAAAACCCAGGAATGTAGCAACGGCAGCCACTACGCCCCCAATTGAAAAAGATGCTTTCATCTTCCAATTCAGAGCAATCCCAAGCTGACCATGAACAATTAAAACCGACAATGGAAACGCCAGCCATAGCAGATCAAGAAGCCGCAAACCCGCGTACGAAATTTGTGCAAACCCCCAAAACAATAACCCTGTAAAAATAGCGAAAAGTATTAACCGTAATTTGTATTGGCGCGGCAATTTCGACAAAGCCACACCAAAAGCAATTACCGAACAGACAACTATTATTCGCAATCCCGATAAAACATGGGGCGATTTATGGGCATCGTAAAGCGCAATTTTTGCCAACATATAATCAGCGTTGACATAAAAGCCAACCCCACCAATCACTAAGAAACCAAATGCCAGCAGCACATAACGGCAACTTAGCCAATTTTTTGTTGCGGTAATCATAAAGAGTAAAGAGACCAAGGCCGAGTAGTGGAAGGCCATGGCCCCTACCCCGATAGACATTCCCTTAAGTTCATGCCTACGCCCCCATGCTTGAGCCGAAAAAAGCAGAACCAGAGAGGCCAAACCTATACGCAGGGCATTCATCGAATATTGGTAGAAGAAAGTGGGAATAAAGTAAGTGAGTAAAAAAAATATTTCATCACGATTCGCGCGTTGTATATAGCATAACAAGCCCAAAACAAAGATAACTGCGATCATCCTTACAGCAATTACTTCAGAATCGAACACATTTACCAGCAACCAGCCAAGCGCGGAAAATCCCAGTTCTACACCACCCCAGTTTTCAATGTGCTGCGCCACATCGACCATGCCCTCGTAATTGGCCGTATCCGTCCCCACATTGCCTCGACATATTGCAATGACGCCAAGAAAAAGTATAGAGAGCACCGCAAACATCCTGCCACGGTAGCCCGTCAACCAACCGACGGCCAGGGCACAATAGATGGATAACCAGCCAACGATGTAAATCATAAGCCCTTTTCGGACAACGACAGCTTGGTTTTCATCAAACGTCGGCCAAATCGTAGCCAGGACCAAACACACAGCAGTGCATAGTTTGCCAGTCCAAAACACCCCTTGCGATACAACGTCCGATAGGCATCCAACTGCCCCTGTTCCATCTTCCAGATTTGCGCGGAAAGACCTCCTTCGCCGTACGGGGCCTTGTACAGATATGCAAGCGGCCAGTCGCAGCGGTAGGCGGAAAAGCCACCGCAGACAACCTCGAGCCACAACAGATAGTCCTCGCAATGGCGCTTGCCCTCGGTAAGCCGCGCAGGCAGGTCAGTGCGCAGCATTACGGACGGTGTAGACAAACAGTTGGACAACAGCAGACTCCCCTTGGAAACCGGAACGAATTGTGCCGTTTCCGTCTGAAACTTTTTTTCTACCGCTAGATCGTCACCATCCCCGAGTTGCCGGCAAGCGTGGCCGGTAAGACTCGCATCAGGGTGTACGCGCATCCAGCCGTACTGGATCTCGATCTTTTGCGGATGCCAACTGTCATCTGAATCGAGAAATGCAATATAAGGTTGCGTTGCCGCGTCCCAACCAAGATTGCGAGCTGTACCAGGGCCTCTATTTTCGGAGGATTCTATGACATTGACCCAATCTTTTGGGTAATTGGCCTGGATTTGGAAAAGTGCCGACAACGTATCATCTGGGCTGGAATCATCAACCAGGATTACCTCAACCGGCAGCAAGGTTTGACCAGCAATTGAAGCTACTGCACGTTCAATAGTATCTCCACAACGGTAGCAGGGGATAACGACCGAAACTCGCGCCTGTGAACCGAACACAAAACTCATCCGAAAAACCCACCCTTCACTATAGACATAATGGTGATTCTGTGAAATTCTTCTCACTCAACTTACAAAACATCCTAGGAGGTAAACCGCACGACTCTTCATCGAAAAGCACACTTCGAAATACAACTAAAAAATCCTGCAAGCTATCCAAGGCATCAGACCCACGCTCAAAACTCGGTTTCTGAACGAAATCGAGAAATTCTGAACACTTTTCGTGGTACTCAAAAAGAAAAAAAGGGACCTCGCAAAGATAAGCAGTAATAGCACCATGCAGCCTGACACTAAAGTATGCATCCAGTCTGGATATCAGTTTCCATGTGTTTAACACGCCCAATTCCTGGTAAAAAACTAGATTACTCAGGACACCTCTTTTCCTTAGCTCATCATGGACATAGAAACACAAATCAACATCACCAACCTTATAGTGTTGATTCAAGCATATTATATCTACGCACAAATCAACATCATCTGACACCGTGCCAACAGCGCTAACAAACAAATCGCAGTAATTCTTTGCGACTTCCTGTTGATCAGATAAAAAACAAGGGGAAAACCCTACCCTTAAAGCGTCACTCATAACACGCTCTTCATCACCCCCCCTACCAATCAAAGCAGGAAGAACTCCGGCCAGATCTACACTCGACACAATTTTCGCATTGAGATCAAAAGAAACAAGTCTCTCGTAAGAAACCTTATCCCTCACAGAGATATATTCAAAAC
>SDWK01000077.1 GCA_004195335.1 Shewanella sp. | reverse complement strand
ACCTAAGGTTCTGAATTGAATATACGAAAAAGGGCTACCATTTCTGGTAGCCCTTCATCTGACTCTCTATGAAAAACCGGGGCGGAGGGATAGCTGGCTTTAAACAATAGGAACCCTAGGGGTCTGAATTGAATATACGAAAAAGCCCCAAGCATTTCTGCTTGGGGCTTCATCTGAATGTGGCGGAGGGATAGGGATTTGAACCCTAGACGGGCTATAAACCCGTGCCGGTTTTCAAGACCGGTGCATTCGACCACTCTGCCATCCCTCCGAACGCCGCTGATAATAGGGATACTTGAGTCCAATGTAAAGCCCAATATGAATCAAGTGACTAAAAAACAATCCAGCAAAGCAAATTAATGCCTATTCAGCCACTTTTTAGACCATTATGCAGTGTGATCGACAAATATCCCCATCCATCGAGTAACTAACCGACCGCAGGCAAAGCATCAAACATCTGCAATAGTTGTACGGTCATGATTAAAATACCGGCTAAGGTCACTAGTGTGAGCCCCAAGACTCCACCCTTAACACGATAGCCACCTAGGCCAACTTGTCGACGCTGGGTAGATACCATAGCCACTGGCAGAAAGATCGCCAGTACCACTAACGCAAATGCCGCATAACCCAGTGCTGTAATAAACCCTTGAGGATAAAACATCGCAAACCCCAATGGAGGCATAAAAGTCACTACAGCGACCTGCACTCTATGGCTTGGCTTCGCGCTGCGCTTCAGCAGGTCTGCAATAAAGTCATATAAGCCTAAGCTGACCCCTAGAAATGAGGTCGCCAATGCGAGATCGGCAAATATTGATACCGTATTCGCTATCATAGGGTCCTGCAGTAATCGGCTTAGGGAAGCGATGAAGCCATTGAGACTTTGACTCCCCATCAACTCACCTTGTGTCAGAACCCCCTGACTGGCTAGCATCCATAAGAGGTAAACCGCCAGAGGTAGTGCCGAGCCCACCACTATGATCCTCCGTAATGCCTTAGTATCCTTCCCTAAGTAACGTACGATAGATGGAATTGAACCATGAAAACCAAACGAGGTAAAAATTACAGGTAAGGAGGCTAATACCAGTCCTTGATGTACAGGCAGAGCCACTAAATTATCGACAGACACGTGAGGCAAAAGCAGGAATAGCATCAAGACTAAAGCAATTAACTTCAGAGAAAATAAGCTGCGGTTAATCATATCTACCGAGCGAGTGCCAATCGCCACTACGGTACCAATTAACACAGTGAAGACTATCGCCCCCAACTGCATCGGAATATCGAGCTCAAACCAGTTTGTGAGCTTACTATGGATTTGCTCACCGCCACCGGCGATATAGGCAGCGCATAACGCATAAAACAAAAACATCATAGAGAAGCTGGCAATGAGCTGCCCTTTTCGACCAAGCAGCTTATACGCCAGAGTGTGCAGGGTCGCATCTGCAGGTGCAAACTGGTGCACTTCGATCATCAGCAAGGCGGTATAGGTCATAAGAGACCAGATGATAAACATAATAATACTGGCTACGCCGAAGCCCAGACCCGAGGAGGCAAGAGGCAGCGCCAACATACCCGCACCTATGGTCGTACCGGCAATAATGAGCATACTGCCGAAGATTTTACTTTTATTCATTTATGGTGTTCCAAAATTGAGAGAATATATCCGGAACAGGCGTAGTTTTACGGCCGAGATCCGAAAAAGTATGGAATTGCCACAATGGTGTGATCTAAAAATGAGGAGGGACTAAAAATAACCTCTATCTACGCCATTGTGGCTATAGATAGTAGTAAGTATGGCTAAGTGTTAATAACACGTTACTACCCTTTATAATCGCTGTTAATCAATAACTTAATCAACATGGAGAGAGTGTAGAGAATCTACCTTAGTTTTTCCTCATACATCTGTCAACAGCGAACAATTGTTTATACATGAAAGTAGATTTTTGATAGGTTATACCGATTGGTATTATTCACTGTCAAATGAATGGGTTTACGATGAAACAGCTAGCTGCAATATTTATGATAACCATGGCCCTTACAATTTCAGGCTGTGCAAGCTCCGTTTCTGAAACGGCTAAAGTTGAATACCAAACCTATGTCAAAGCCGGCCAAGCCGTTCCGGTTAAACATTTCACCGATTCTCAAGGTAATCACATAGACCTCAGCGAATCACACAATGCCAAGTTATTGGTCCTATTTGCGACTTGGTGTCCCGATTCTCAACGGGCGATGAAAGCGTTGCAGGCATCAGATCTAAACCTCGATCCCAACATAGATATCATAGGTATTGGTCGCGAAGAGGACCAAGAGGCACTAGATAAGTTTGCCAATGAATATCAGATAAACTTTCCCTTAGTCGCCGATAGCGACCGCAGTATCTACGCTAAATTTGCCAACGCCGGGATCCCTAGACTCATCTTGCTCGACGCAGATAATCAAATAGTAAAAGCGATCATCGCCGAGGGGGAACATCCTCTAGCCGAAGTTCAATGGTAGATGACTTTCGCCATATCAGGTTTAAAGCAAACTTAGGGATAGCCTCGGCTATCTTGGAGTTGGTGTAATTAGATGAACCTAACAGGACTAATGCTCAACCTGTATCGCCTGAGGGCAGGTCTGATTGGCAAATAGCACTTTGAAATGAACTTGCTTCATCGTTCGGTATTGGCAGATAAGCATCGAACCTTCAGTTTCTGATTTTATCAATTGGGCGGTAACGGCAGTTTGAGTAGATGCAAAGGCGGAGCTTGTTGAGAAAATAAGGCTACTGGCTAAGATAATAGATGTATTCATCAATTTTTTTATCATTAAGTCTATCCCACGGGTCAGAGATTAAGAGTTATATACTTCACATCACTCACTCTACCACCACCAGCTGAACCGCCACTTAACAAGTACTTAGCTAGTTATTTTTTTAAATAAAAC
>SDWK01000075.1 GCA_004195335.1 Shewanella sp. | reverse complement strand
GAATTGACAGTGCTAGCATGCAGATACCGCACATTCAGAAGATCGCCAGGACGATTTGCGACAGCTACGATCACCATGATGCGTTTATCGTTACCCACGGCACGGACACGCTTGCCTACACGGCGAGCATGCTCTCCTTTATGCTTCAGGGCATTCAGAAACCTGTTGTTGTCACAGGTGCCCAGAAAACTCTTGAAGACAAGGGCAATGATGTGACCGAAAATCTGGAGACAGCCCTTCTTGCTGCATCGACGCTCAATTGCGGCGTGTGGGTGGCATTCAACAAGAAAATCATCAAGGCAACCAGGGCCACGAAAACAGATATTGGTGTAGATTGTTTAGACGCCTTTGCCTCGAACCTCAGGGACGAGATCCACCTATCCGAGTTCCTGCTCAACGACTATGCCATCAATAAAGGGCAGACAGAGACATTCAACACGGAGGCTTCTCAGTCAGTAGACATCTTCAGCCTTACCCACACCACAAACCCGCTTTGGCTGACTCATTATCTTCAGCATACGGACCTCAAAGCGTTGATAGTTCTCATCTATGGCATGAGTGGGCACCGCGAGGAATTGATTGACGTTCTTTCGCGATGGGCCAATGACAACGAGGCAATCGTTATCGCAAAATCACATTCAGCGTATGGCAGCACCGATTTGTCGAAATATGAATTGGGTGTCAAGGCACTGCGAAGGGGTATCCTGTCGTCACTTGATATGACCCTGGAAAGCGTCTATGCAAAAACCAGTATTCTTCTCGCCCGGAGATCCAGCCAACGAGAATTTACCAGGCAATTTTACTCAAACATCTGTGGCGAACTCGATGAGGCCGGTGTGCAGAAATTCGCACAAAAGTCAGATTCCTGGCTCGCCATCTCTTAGCTACAGTTTAACCTACGGAAACATTTCTTTGGAACAACTCAGTGAGAGAGACCTTAAGTCTTGACTTTGCCAAACCCACATGTTTTCGTAAGAAACGTTGTTATATTACAAGTGTCGTCGGGGGATAGGAAAGCCAGCTCACGGATCAAAGGTTTTCATTATCCATTTTTTGAATTGATGCGGAATCTACACTGCAAAGGAGAGGTAACATCATGAAAAAACTGGCTGTATTGTTTCTTGCGAGCGTAATGATTTTCAC
Source organism: Shewanella sp. (assembly GCA_004195335.1). Taxonomy (GTDB): domain Bacteria; phylum Pseudomonadota; class Gammaproteobacteria; order Enterobacterales; family Shewanellaceae; genus Shewanella. The sequence goes on along the minus strand of SDWK01000075.1, from coordinate 1,781 downwards.
GTCTGGAGCGGCTTTTGCCGAGAAGTTGTACGTCGGTACGGACACAGCTTTCGTGCCTTTTGAGTACAAAGGCAAGGATGGGAAATACACCGGATTTGATATCGAGTTGTGGGCAGAAATTGCAAAACGCATTGGTGTTGAATATGAATTGAAACCGATGGATTTCAATGGTCTGATCCCCGGCCTGACAACCGGTAACCTGGATGTTGCCCTGGCTGCGATTTTCATCAAATCTGCCCGGGAGGAGAAAATTGACTTCTCTCACCCATATTTCAGAGCTGGCCTGAAAGTCATGGTTTCGGCAGACAACAAGGACATCAAGGCTCCTGCAGATCTGAAGGGCAAAGTTGTTGCTGTAAAACTCGGCACAGCAACCGTTGAATATGTTGAAACCCTTGGTGCGAAGAAAGTCGTCAAGTTCCCTAATATCGATCAAGCTTATCTCGAAGTTGTCACCGGTGGTGCTGATGCAGCAATGCATGACACCCCGAACGTTCTCTATTACATCAAGACTGCCGGTAACGGCAAGGTCAAGGCTGTCGGTCCCGATGTCAAAGCAGCCCAATACGGGATCGCTTTCCCACAGGGAAGTCCTCTACGCGACAAAGTAAACGTTGCTCTTCTCCAGATGATGGAAGATGGTGCTTATGCCGATCTTTTCAGGAAATGGTTTAATGCAGACCCTGAGTAATCTGGAGGAAAAAGCAAACTGACCTACAGTGAAACCAATGCTACAACGTAGGACAAAGACGTACGCACCCAGGATCCCTTCAGCACGAGCCTGTGCAGGAGGGATCCTTCGTTTTTGAGAGCATCTCCAGTTAATAGCCTTTACCGGCGGAGCTAATTATGGATTTTGAATTTTCAGTTATTACCGAATCTCTACCTGCTCTTCTTGAAGGGGCCAAACTAACCTGGATCATAACTATCCTGGGCATTATCGGTGGTATGATCTTTGGTGTTTTAGGTGGATTGGGCCGTATAGCAGGGACGGAAGCTCTTGGTGAAAAGCCACACGGGATCTTCCTGCCGCTCAGTGTCCTGATCCGGTACATCTCAGGTGCTTATGTTGAGACGATACGCGGCACTCCGATTATTGTTCAGGCGATGTTTCTCTATTTTGCCTTCCCCATGTTGGTTAAGGCTGTCACAGATATCGAGCGCTTTCGTATCGAAGCTTTAACTGCCGCAGTCATTACTATTATTTTCAATGCGGGGGCCTATATTGCGGAGATTGTCCGTGGCTCGGTCATTTCCGTAAATAAGGGGCTTTTGGAAGCCGGGATGTCACTGGGCATCAGCCGTTTTCAGCTGATCGTGCACATAATCGGTCCTATAGCCTTCCGTAGAATGATCCCTCCTCTCGGCAATCAATTTATCATCAGTCTCAAAGACACCTCCCTTTTTATTGTCATCGGGGTAGGTGAATTGACCAGGCAGGGCCAGGAAATTATGGCCAGTAATTTCAGGGCACTTGAGATCTGGCTGACTGTGGCCATCATGTATCTGATCATGACAACGGTTCTCGCTATGTCATTAAGACATCTCGAGAGGAGAATGAAGATTTTCTAAACCTGACTACATGAGTAAACAGCCGAAAGAGTTGGCCGTTTTGAGTGTCCAGAGAGTCTAAGACTTGTACTCTTTATTGTCTGTGACTTCCGGTTTCAGGTCTAAAAGAAAGATAAGGAAAAGATGCCGAGCATTATTGAGTTGAAGAATGTGTGTAAATCGTTTGACGATACAGAGGTCTTACATAACATTGACCTTTCCATCCAGGA
>SDWK01000074.1 GCA_004195335.1 Shewanella sp. | reverse complement strand
CATGAAAGGATTGTGCTTTTTATGCTGTATTCAGCGGGTTGAATTTTGTATTCTGTAAGGATTGAATAGAAAGTTTCTTAATGCACCTTTTTGCCGACATTATTAATATTGTTCTGCCAGTTTTCTCTGTCATCGCTCTCGGTTGGCTATTGCGCCGTATTGGATTGATTGACAGCACCTTCTTAAAGCAGACAAACAGGCTGGTTTACTATGTTTGTTTACCTTTACTACTCTTCTACAAAATTGGTTCGGCAGACTTCTTTGCAAACTTCAATGGCCGTCTTATTGTCGGTTCAATCATCGCGATTACCATCACCTTTATTGCTTCTTACGTTTACTCAGTTTTCCGCGATTACCCGAACAACGCTCGAGGGGTTTTTACTCAAGGGGCATTCAGAGGAAACCTTGCCTACATGGGCCTGGCGATCACCCTCAACGCTTATGGCGAAACCGGCCTGACCAAGGCCGGCATCCTCATGGGTTTTCTGGTCCCATTTCTAAACCTCTACGCAATCTTCGCCCTGCTCTGGCCTCATCGTGGCGATGGCGAACAACGTGGGGCAAGCTTCTGGCTTCGTCAAATCATCTTCAACCCTCTGATTATTGCTTCATTCCTTGGCATTATCTGGAGCTTTCTGGACTTGCCGACACCTCTGGTTGTTGAACGCAGTCTGAAGATAGCGACCGGCATGACCCTGCCTCTGGCCCTGCTGGCTATCGGCGGGGGATTCTCAGTTGAGCGACTTCGCGGAGACCTCGTCAAGGCGGCTCTGGCGAGTGTTATAAAGACCATCTGGCTGCCAATCCTCGCTGCAGCTCTTTTGATAAGCATGGGAGTCGAAGGCATGGATCTGGGGATCGGTGTTCTGATCGCCGGGACACCTGCGGCAACAGCCAACTATATTATGGCTGACCAGCTTAAGGGAGATGCGGAACTGGCCGGAACGATCGTCATGCTCTCCACCCTGCTCTCGGCAGTGACTTACACGATCGCCCTGTTGATTCTTCGCAGCCAGGGATTGTGATCATGTACCAACCATTCACAATCGGATCAAAGTTTCGCATCACACCGCCAACCACCCCCTGCGTAAATGATGATCGTATCGACCTGGTCATGCAACGTGGCGCCTTCGGCTCTGGCGAGCATGAAACAACGGAGAGCTGCCTAAAGATCCTTGAAAGGAGACCGGAAGTAAAAGGCGCACGGATTCTTGACCTGGGCAGCGGCACCGGGATTCTTGCCATCGCAGCCTTGAAACTCGGTGCTGAACATGCAGTTTGTGTTGATATCGAAGAAGACGCCGTCGAATCGGCTCGGGTTAACTGTCAACTCAACCAACTCGATGACGCTGTAACCCACATCACTGGAACCCTGGACACAGTAAAAGAAAATAACTTTGACCTTGTGCTGGCCAACATCTACGGAGATATTCTGCTCGCTCTGGCAGAATCTTTAACAGCAAAGTTAAAACCGGGCGGAACATTATTACTCTCTGGTATGTTGTGGGAATACAACTTTGATGTGCGGCAGGCCTATGAACGAATGGGCTGCGAGGTTGTCTCCAATCATATGCTTGAGGAATTCAGTACCACCTTGATGACCAAGAAAAGCTAGCTTGCAGTCATACACCCATACACCTCAAGAAGCAGCGGATCTATCCGGCAAACCCTTTAAACAAAAACAATTCAAACCAAATCATTTATTGACGCAAAGGCGCTAAGACGCAGAGGAAGACCAGTCATAGCCCTAGCTTTCTCGGTTTTGTCTTACTCTGCGCTCTCTGCGTCTCAAGTGAGCATAGCGAACGGGCGTGAGGCAGCCTTTGCTTTTGTTTAGCAGTTTCGGTGTTTGTCTGTGTCTAAAAAATACATCCAACCAATCAGAACCTGACTTGAGTAAAGTGGATAACCTGAGTTTTTTTACTTGACGGCCTTCGTTGTTACCTTTATAAATGATAGTAAGCACTAACTAAGGAGAGTTTTTTGAAACCACAATCTAAAAAACGTGACGCAATCATCCGGGCCACTCTTCAATTATCTGCTGAAAAAGGAATCAATGGTACGTCAACAGCATTGATTGCCGAAAGGGCACAGACCGCAGAGGTTACGATTTTTCGTCATTTTAAAACCAAGGAGTTGTTGTTACACACAATTTTTGATGAGGAACTCGAGAACTTCCAGGAATTCATCATGATGGGTCATGATGAAAGTTTGCCGATTAAAGAGAGGTTCTTTGGTCTATGTTCCAAGGCGTTGCAATATTTTAGGGACAACCCGTTGACGTTAAGCTTTATTGAACAATATATGCACATTCCTCTCGGTTGGGGAAGACGTCCTGATATGCTTTACCATCCGGGCGAGCAATTTGAAGATTTTCCTCTTATCCACTTGATGGTTGGAGGGATTAACAAGGAAGAGATTAAGGATTTGTCGATTCCGTCGTTAATGGGAATGGTTGTGGGGGCGTTGGGGTCTTCCGCCAGGGAGTATCATCTTAAGGGTCTGCAGAATGATCCCCCCAATATTGATGCACTTATTGAGGCCTGTTGGGATGCTGTAAGAAGGTAGCTTATATTTTTTTGCCCAAGAGTGTGAGTGTGTGCTAACGCGCAAAGAGAGGGTCCATGACAGATTTAATAAAAGTAATTGAAGGTGTTAGAGCAGTCCTCTTTGTTATCTCAACGGGTTTCCCCTGGTTTTTGAATAAGGTCAGGGTGAATAAGCATCCTTTTGGGAGCTGACATATATTTTTTTAGCTGAGCATGTAAGTAAGTACAAACTGCTATAGGAGGAGCTGAGATCAAATGAATACTCAACAGAGTGTGTGTCATATCCTGGAAATGCGAGTGAGGGCGGCTTCTGAGAAGCAACTTGAATTGATGCTGCGTGTTGTAAAGCTTCAGGGCAGGTGCAAGAAGTTAACG
>SDWK01000073.1 GCA_004195335.1 Shewanella sp. | reverse complement strand
GTTCTCACTCGTTGCTGAACCTGGGCAATAAGAAAAAGTACCGGAGTTAGACGTTGCAGCTATGAGTCCATCTGCAGTAAAGCTTATAGAATTTGCCGAAAATGATAAGAAGTCATTTGAATTTATTTCATCTATTTGTTTAATCACTTGATCTTGTATTCCGTTACTTGTGTCAATAGTCGCTATTGTTCCGTTATCTATGAATATACTAAACCCTTTACTCCAATCAGAACCACAATTAGAGCCTGTTAGAGGGCACATGGTGACTCTTGCCCCATAACTAACTGCCTGGCTACGAGCAAACATCAAATACTGTTGAATTTTTCTACTTTCGCTTTCTGCCCGATAGCCTTCGTACATTGCTTTAAGTGAGGGAGCGCCCACACCCACTAAGACCATTGTAATAACTAGGACCACCATAATTTCAACCAGAGTAAATCCATTCCTATTCGACCGCATGACGTCATCCTCAGCATATATTATGAAGATAAGTATAAGCGAGAATAGAGTTGTTTTCAGCACATAAAAGCTATATTTCAGGGACAATTTGTTGGCTTAGAAGGATTTTTTGACACTTAGGTAAAAATTGATTTTCAATACGCGTCTCTTAAGATTAATCACATTCAATGACCTTAGCCTTAGAAAAACGAACACGCCCAGATTGATTAATAATGACAGCTTTTGAATATTCACTTTTTACAGAGGATGGACAGTACTTTAGGGTACCGTTCGTTCCAGAGGCCAAGCCATCAGCTTGAAACCTGATAGCAGTCCGGTTATAGACAATGAAGTCATCGTGATAAAAAGCATTAGTTTTGATAAGGACTTCATCATTGTTATCGATGACATTCGGTGAGCCAGAGTCGATAAATACAGCTAGCCCAAGATTCCAGTTATCTGTGCACTGATTTTCAATGAGTGGGCAGACAGTAACTCTTATGCCGTAGCTTATCGCACTGTTACGAGCCAATTGTAACGTTTGTTGTATTATTCTTATGGATGAGTCGGCTCGATAGTACTCATAAAGAGAGCTTAAATTCGGTACAGCTATGCTAATTAAGGTGGTTGAAACGACTAGAGTCATCATTAATTCGATGAGTGTAAAGCCTGTTTTTATCTGCATATTCAGTCCTTTGAATATCTATTTTATATCATTTTCAACACAAGTTTGTGTCGCGTCCTGCAATCACATAGAAACAAGTATAGCCGTGTGAAAAAGGTTTAATGCGTAATCTTAATAACATTCAGTTCTAAGAATATTGCATTCCTCTAATGCTTGATATATTAACTTCTTTGAGACTAATGCACGTGATAAGCTTAAAGTACAAAGTATCTAATTCTATAACCCTATAAAGGAGCATTTGATGAAAAAAGTCGAAGCCATTATTAAGCCATTTAAGTTAGATGATGTGCGAGAGGCGCTTGCTGAGATAGGGATCACCGGAATGACGGTCTCGGAAGTCAAAGGTTTTGGAAGGCAAAAAGGTCACACAGAGCTTTACCGTGGTGCTGAGTATATGGTGGATTTTTTACCTAAAGTAAAAATTGAAATGGTTATTCAAGACGAATTGTTAGATCAAGCCATTGAGGTTATCGTAGATACAGCTCGAACAGGAAAAATTGGTGATGGTAAGATCTTTGTCACCGAAGTCGAACGTGTAATACGCATTCGTACGGGTGAAGAAAACGAAGAGGCTGTTTAGTCGACTCTTTTTATATTTTAGAAATAACAATGCCGCAGAATTATCTCTGCTGCATTGTTATTTCTAATGTTTGAATAGTTTATTTTACCGCCGGATGGGACGAGGAATCTCTAATAACAGGTTCCGGTATAAATATTTTGGCGCCTTCGGAGGTTTGGGCTCGTCTGTTGGCGATGAGCAGTTCGGTGGCCATCTGAGCAATCTTCTGGTTTGGCTGATGAACGGTTGTGAGTTTCGGCCATGTCTGTCTTGAGAAAGGACTATCTTCGAAACCTACAATAGAAATGTCTTTAGGAATATCCATTCCTTCAAGCCTGGCCGCAAATAGGGCTCCAGCTGCAATTTCATCGTTACAGGCGACGATGGCTGTAGGTCTATCATCTCTTTTCAACAGCTCTTTAGCGCCCTTTACACCAGACTCGAATGAATATTCACCTTCAATAATATTGTCTTTTTTGATGACAATGTGATTATTCTCCATGGCTTGAGTAAAGCCAGCTAGTCGCTCTTTGGTTGATTCATGGTGCTGATCGCCACTCAGAAAAGCGATATTTTTATGACCGAGTTCAATCAGATGTTGAGTAATAGAAACTGCACCGTGCTTATCGTTCACGAGCACTGCCAGGCCAGTCTTAGAATCGATCTTAGCGCCAGCTATGATACGTACATAATTTGCATCTATCTCATCTAATGCTTCCAATATCTTAGGGTCTTCAGATAGTGGTGGCGTCAACACTAAACCCGCGAGTCTTGCATGCTTCACCATCTTAGTTAACTCTTCACAGATGTTATCTGCTTTAGCGTTACATGGATGAATCAATAACTCATAGCCCAGTTCTTTGCACGAAGATAGAATTCCATTTTGCATATCAATGACATAATAAGCATTTGGGTTATCGTAAATAAAGCCGATGACATATGATTTTGTGCCCGCCAAATTTCTTGCTGCTAAATTTGGTTGGTAATTTAGTGCTTCGATAGCTTCATTGACCTTGTCAATGGTAGCCTGCTTGACTGATGGTTCATTATTGGTGACTCGAGAAACCGTCTTTATTGAGACGCCTGCATATTTTGCTACATCGTTTATTGTGACTTTCATTTAGCTAAACACTCTTTTTATCAGTGTATTACGCATTTAAATCTGAGATTCAACAAGACTAATCATTGAATGAAAATCTCAGTTTTACTAAAAACTAATTCTCAACTTGTTACAGGCTATAGT
>SDWK01000877.1 GCA_004195335.1 Shewanella sp. | reverse complement strand
TATCTAGCTCCTTCTTGCGCCAGTATATCGGGCAGTGCAACAGAGGTGTCATTTGATGGAGTTTTAGTGTCGTTTAGTGCTGGCTTAGTGCCAAAGAGGATAAAATTTAGCTTTTTGAAGGTTTCTTTATTACAACGCGTTCTTAGAGATTTCCAAACGGATTGATTACGGTAATAATAAATACCATTACGGCAATGAAGATAAGGAATTTTTGTAGCGAGCATGTAGCACCTAATGTAGCTGTTACGCTTATTTAGATGTAAGTCATTGAAACAAAATAATTGGGTGGCGACCCAATCAGCCACACCTCGGCACATGAGTCGTCTGCTGCGGTTGCTCCCTTCCAGGTCTGGCCGAGTTCACAGGTTATCATTGCGGGGGGACCCTAGGGTCACCATTGTCTTCTCGGGATAAACACCCCAGAGAACGGCGAGCATTATCTACTATGCTCGCCCAGCAATCAAGCCTTTCTACTAAACATATCCCGAGAACCGCATCGACTGCTGGTTCTATAAGCAAATATCGGTAAATAGCGCTCTTGCATGATTTGGTTAGGCTATAAAGTGATCAACCCCTTGTTTTTTTCTACCAATTTAGCCCCTATACCCTTAACCTTGGCAAGATCGTCAATTGAACCGAACTGACCATGGCTGGTACGATATTCAATGATGGCTTTCGCCTTGGACTCTCCAATCCCATTAAGCAAGACGAGCTCTTGAGCGGAAGCGCTATTGATATTGACACTTTGGTGCTCAGTTTGTGATTGAACGCCGGCGACTTGAGGGCTTTTGGTCGCAGCCTCCGCAATGTTGATATTAAGCGACAGGAGTGCAGCAACAAATAACGCAGTAATAATTGTGTGTTTCATAATTTTATTCCTTTTTGTGAGTAATCCATTTATTTATGGCCATCAATCCATTAATCCCTGGCCACTTTACAAATGTAGATCAATAGCTCATTTCTTGCCAACAATTGATTCCTGCCCCATTCGCAAAATCAAAGTGGAGACATTCGTCACATTTTTCGATTTATTGGTAATTTTCACATTCACAGAGATAACCACAATATGGCCCTGTTTTGAAATTCAATCAGATCCTTTTAAGATCATCAGAGCGCATCTCGAGTCACAGAATATGACGAAAACGGATCTCCATCACTTAATCAATTAGAGGTAGTCGTAATAAAGACACGCGCTAATTAATTTTGTGTAACCGATCGACTGAGCTAGTGTGTTCCATCCTGATAATAACGATAAAGGACACTCGAATGTCTATGGAACAAGCTGAAGAAAGTTTGACTGCACCGAGCCCCTCAGAAATAAAAACACAACGGAATCATTTTATTTTAATTGCAGATATTGCATTATTTTTAATGCTTTATAACTTCCTTCCCTTTGAAGAGGGCATTAATACAGGGTTGTCCATTCTCATCTTTGTCGCGATCCTTTGGCTGACTGAGGCCATCCATATCAGTATAACAGCCATACTCATTCCTATATTGGCCGTGGTATTAGGAGTGTTTGAAACAAAAACAGCAATGAGCAACTTCTCCAACCCAATCATCTACCTCTTTTTTGGTGGTTTTGTGCTAGCAGCAGCACTCAACCAGCAGGGAATTGATACTTTGATTGCCCACAAAGTGCTTACAGCTTCAAAAGGCAAACTCAGCCTTGCCTGTATGTTTCTATTCGGTATCACGGCGCTGTTATCCATGTGGATAAGCAATACGGCAACGGCCGCGATGATGTTGCCACTCGCGCTGGGCATTTTGCAACAACTCGACTTTAAAGAGCACAAGAACACCTATCTGTTTATGTTACTGGGCATTGCTTATTCAGCCAACATAGGAGGCATAGGGACCTTAGTGGGTAGCCCTCCAAACGCAATTGCAGCAGCCCAAGTCGGATTAAGCTTCAGTGATTGGCTAGAGTTTGGTCTTATCACCGTCGCTTTAATGCTGCCGACTATGCTTATTGCCCTTTATCTCTTTTTGAAACCGGATCTTTCAGTCATCATTAAGTTATCAACTTCAGAGACAAAATTAAATTTTCAAGGCAAGTTAACCCTATTGGTCTTCATCACTACCGTATGTTGCTGGATATTCAGCAAACCAATTTCACAGGCATTAGGTGGGATAGCGCAATTTGATACTGTGGTCGCATTGGGAGCGGTGGTTTTACTTTCAGCTCTTGGTTTAGTGCAGTGGAAGAAAATTGAACGCACGACCGACTGGGGCGTGCTGATCCTGTTTGGCGGCGGTTTAACCTTAAGCGCAATATTAAAAGCCACGGGAACCAGCGTATTTCTGGCACATTGGGTTACCGATATCTTCGGTAGCACCCATATGGCACTCTTCACCTTTGCGGTTATCTTCTTTGTTGTCATGCTAACCGAATTTGCCAGTAACACAGCGAGTGCGGCTTTACTCGTGCCGGTGTTCGCAGCAATCGCCGAGTCACTTGGGCTATCACCCGTCATGTTATCGGTATTAATCGGTATCGCAGCCTCTTGCGCCTTTATGCTGCCCGTCGCAACGCCACCTAATGCCATTGTTTATGGCTCAGGGTTTATCAAACAATCGGAGATGATGCGAGCCGGAGTCATCATTAACTTTATCAGTATGTTTGTCTTGTATTTCATCGCCAATACGTTCTGGAATATTTAAAATTTCAAGCTCCCGTAAAACTAACGCCGCGCTGTAAAGCGCGGCGTTAGTTTTAATTGGTAAATCTGGGCTATTAAATTTGAGGCATTAAATTTGTGACAGGGCCTGCTCCAGGTCAAAAATCAGATCTTCAACCGATTCCAGGCCGACGGAGATCCTCAATAGACTCGCACCAATCCCCGCGGCCTCCCGCTCTTCATCTGAGTATGGAGAATGGGTCATAGACGCAGGATGTTGAATCAGTGATTCGGCATCTCCCAGACTC
>SDWK01000321.1 GCA_004195335.1 Shewanella sp. | reverse complement strand
CTTATATGGTGATATGACACCGAGACAGCTCAAAGAGTTAGGTGAAAAAATCCATGATGAATTGATGCAACTGCCACTGGTCAATATCACCGACTTTTATGGTGGACTGGACTATGAAATCGCCATCGAGGTCAGTAAGGATAGACTTAGAGAGTTTGGTCTAAGCTTTAACGACGTTGCGGCCGCGGTCAGAGGGTTTTCCCGTAATATGTCTGCGGGGCAGATAAGAGCCGAAAATGGCTATATTAACCTGCGTGTTCAAAATCAGGCTTATGTTGGATACGAGTTTGAAAATCTACCTTTGATCACGCTCGAAGATGGCACCAATGTGCTACTCGGTGATATCGCGACTGTGATTGATGGTTTTCAAGAAGGGATCCAATACTCTAAGTTTAACGGTAAAAACTCAGTCACTTTCTTTATCGGTGCCGCTAACGATCAAAGCATGACGGATGTTGCAGATGTCGTCAAAGAGTACGTAGCGAAGAAGCAAGAAGTATTGCCAGAAGGGTTAAAACTCGAGACCTGGGTCGACATGACCTACTATCTGGAAGGTCGCCTGGACTTAATGTTAGATAGCATGAAAACCGGGGCGGTATTGGTTTTCCTGATGCTAGCTCTATTCCTGCGCGTACGTCTCGCGTTTTGGGTCATGATGGGGTTACCGGTCTGTTTCTTAGGTGCCCTGTTATTTATGCCAGTGCCAATGATAGATGTCACCGTGAATGTGATCAGCCTGTTCGCCTTTATCTTAGTGCTGGGTATTGTGGTCGATGATGCCATCGTCATGGGGGAGAGCGCCCATGATGAGTGCGAACAAAATGGCCAAAGTCTGGATAATGTCATTCGCGGGGTAAAAAAAGTCGCCATGCCAGCCACATTCGGCGTACTCACCACCATAGCGGCATTTTTACCACTAACCATGGGTGATGGTCCCTCCTCCGCCTTTGGTAAAGCCATCGGTTATATCGTTATTTTGTGTCTGATATTTTCATTAGTCGAGTCAAAACTCATCTTGCCGGCCCACCTGGCACGTATGAAGAAAAAGACCATAGTCAAACCAGGGTCAAATAATCCATTAGATTGGCTAAGAAATGGAGTGAACTTTGTTCAAGAAAGAGTCGATATCGGACTCAAATCCTTTATTCAAAACCTTTATCGCCCTGTACTCACTAAGGCCGTAGAGTATCGTTACACCACTATCATGGTGTTCATCAGCTTTATGCTTATCTGTGCCGGTCTCTATACTGGCGGCATGGTTCGCTATATCGGCCAACCTAAGATCCCCCACGACTTTCCACGGATCACTTTCGAGATGAACGTCGATGCATCCGAGAAAGCCACGCTTGCTGCGGCCATTGCCATCGAGAAAGCGATATATGATGTCGATAAAAAACTCGAACAGCAGTATGGCCAGGGCATGGTCTCAGATATGCAGGTCGATCTCGAAGGCCGTACCTCGGCGAAAGTGATGACTAAGCTGGTCGATCCTGAGATAAGGCCTCTCGATACTTTCGAATTAGCAGAGCTTTGGCGTCAAGCTATGCCGTTGATCCCGGGAATGAAATCATTCGAAGTCAAAGACAACTTGTTTGGTGGTGGTCGAGACGATGGCGATATCAGTTTCCGCCTAGAAGGTAAAAACGAGGAGCAACTGGTCGCCGCATCGAAAGAGCTTAAGGCTAAACTTCATTCACTTAAGGGGGTTGGCGATGTCAACGATAGCCGCCAATCCAGTGCAAAAGAGGTGCAGTTTGAACTCAAACCACAAGCTTATGGCTTGGGATTAACCTTAGCCGATATTGCCTCTCAGGTAAGCAATAGTTTCTATGGTCTTGAGGCTCAACGTATCTTGAGAAACGGTGAAGAGATTAAAGTGATGCTCAGATACCCTGAGTCTCAACGAAACTCAATTGCGCAAGTCTCTGAAGTGTTGATAGTGACCTCCCAAGGCGCCGAAGTGCCACTGTCAGAGGTTGCCAACATCACGGTCACCCAAGGAGTTAATGGTATTCGCCGTGAAAATGGTAACCGAACCATTAACGTCTGGGCCTCTGTCGATGCCGATCAAGCCGAGCCTTTCAAGCTAGCTGAGGATATCCGCGATAACTTTATGCCTCAGTTGTTGCTGAAATACCCTAAAGTGAAAAGCGAAGTGTCGGGCAATATTCAAGAGCAGATGGACAGCGCTAATACTCAGTTACGTGACTTCATCATCTCCTTGATGATCATCTATAGCTTGTTGGCCATTCCGCTAAAATCATACGCTCAGCCTCTTATGATCATGGCCGTGATCCCATTCGGTGTAATTGGCTCTGTGCTAGGTCATATGATTATGGGGATCGATCTCAGTGCCCTGTCTCTGTTTGGTATTATTGCCGCCGCTGGGGTGGTTGTAAATGACTCCCTGGTCATGGTCGATTACATCAACAAGTCCAGAGAGTCAGGAATAGCGATGAAAATAGCGGTTCTTGAAGCGGGTTGCCGACGATTCAGAGCGATCATGTTGACCTCTCTGACGACCTTTATCGGCTTGATGCCCATCATGACTGAAACCAGTATGCAAGCCAAGATGGTGATCCCTATGGCAACGTCCCTCGCCTTCGGTGTGCTGTTTGCCACGGTGGTAACACTGATGCTGATCCCATGTCTGTATCTTGCTATCGAAGACATTAAGAAGCTGTTTGGTAGTAAATCTCGTGCTCATCATGAATCAGATCATGGAATGGAGCCCGAGTTGATTAAATAAATATTTATCAAATAAGTTAATCAACTAATGTTGAGCAATTAATCGTCCAGACAAGGTTAATGACTCAGTACTAAAATGCCGCTCTGCAACAGAGCGGCATTTTTTTTTACTATTCATTGTTAACTATCAAGACCACAAATTAATATAACCGGTCATATATATCCATTCATAATATGCTCATTCACAATATACAATTCAGTTTATAACCATACCCAAAAGCCAGAACGTCAATCGATGACCTTTCGATGTCAGAAGCTCAAGTTCATGATGAACAACAGATCTAGATAGAGGCATTAATCGTTGATTAAGCCATTGATTAAGATGTTTAAAATTGAAACCGGATTGGCTCATTAAACACTATACGGCAAACCCTCAATAAAAAGACTGTAAGAAGTAACAGTCTTTTTCGTTTTAAATTTTGGGTGTGATCTTTACCACGTTTAAGCATTAACAATATCGCTATATTCGCATCGACTTAAGGGCGTTAATTTAACTTAATCGGGAACGTGGTGAGATCCCACGGCTGTACCTGCAACTGTAAACAGAGCGAAACATTATTACCACTGGTGCTACCGGGAAGGAATGTTTCTAGATGCTGTGAGCCAGGAAACCGACCCAGAAGAACTATTGACTCAAGCGGGTTTCTTGAGCAAGTAGACGATGCAGGTGGTCGGTTTTCCCATAACTGATATTACACACCTCTATTATCTATTCGTCATAAGGATGAGTCTTTCAAAAAAAGACTTAACCACGACGCATTTTCCCGCAAATTTCAAACTCAAAAAATTAAAGGCTAATCATGAGTTTTAAACTGCGACTCTCTGTATTAACAATCGCTATATGCCAAACATTTACCGCTTCTGCGGCCGTACCCGCCAATCCTGCGGTTGAGACGATAACCGTCACGGGTGACCGGTTTGACAGTACGCCGGATCAACAACTCACCGTTATCAATACCATTGAACGAGAAGAGATCGCCAGACTCAATCCTAAGTCTGTCGTCGATGTGTTGGAAACCTTGCCAGGGGTAAGTGTTACCCGCAATGGCGGCGCCGGACAGTCAGCGTCTATCAGTATGCGGGGAACGAACTCCACTCATGTATTGGTACTGGTCGATGGAGTTCGTATTGGATCTGCCACTAAAGGTGCCGTGAGCTTCAACGCCCTGTCCCCCGAGAATATCGAACGCATTGAGGTTGTAAAAGGGCCCAGAGCCGCGATATGGGGCAGCGATGCCATCGGTGGTGTCATCCAGATTTTTACCCGTAAGCTTGAAGGCGGTGAATGGTTTGCGTCTGCCGAATACGGCAGTGATGCCTATATGCGTGCAACAGCTGGCGCTGGGATCAGCCACGGCGATGGGCGTACCAGCATTACCGTTAATCGCGAACAAAGCGACGGATACGATGTAAAGAATGATGCCGAAGATGACGATGACGGTTACGACCGCTTAGGAATGAGCATCAACGGTCAACAAAACCTCAACCAGCAATGGACACTCACCTGGGCCGGGCAACTCGAAAGCGGTAACTACGAATATGACAATAGTCGGGCCAATGAGGCCGACTATGATAACTACCTGTGGAACGCTGCAGCTCAGTATCAAGATGAGAAGCTGACGAGTAAATTGGCTCTGGGTCAATCACGTGATAAGAACGAGAACTTTCGCGTCGACAACCCCAGCCTGGGCGTCTCCCTGTATGAGACGACCCGAGATCAGCTCAACTGGAGTAACCGCTACTCTGCAAGTGATGACTTAACCTTCATCGGTGGTATCGACTGGTCGAAGGAATCGATTGCGGGCGATTATGCCGTTGATGAACGTGATCTCACTGGCCTCTATGCCCTGGCCCGTTACCAGTATGGCAAACTCCTGATGGAAGGGGTTATTCGCTACGACGATGTTGAAAATATCGATAGTGAAGCCTCCTATAACGCCAGCTTAGCCTATCAGTTCAATGACCAATGGCGTGTTACCGCCAGTTCAGGAACAGGCTTTAAGGCGCCAAGTTTTAATGATCTCTATTGGCCTGGCTCAGGTAACCCGGATTTGGTATCGGAGACATCGGAAAATCTGGATCTCACCATCAGCTATAACGGCGATAACCTGCGTGGTTACCTCAGTGTGTTCCAAAACAAGATTGATAATCTGATCCAGTGGGCACCTACCGGTGAAAAAGATGACCATGGTTATGACATCTGGAAACCGGCCAATATTAAAGATGCTGAGATAACCGGGGTCGAACTCTCCCTTAACTACAGCACCTGGGATATTGAACATCAACTGGGTTACAGCTACATCGACGCCGTCGATGGAGAAAGCGATGAGCAGCTGATTGGTCGCAGTGAACATGAGTTCGATTATGCGCTCAGTTACGCTTGGTCTGAGTTCGACGTGCTGGTTAACTATCACTATCAAGGTGAGCGTAACGCCGGTGATTATAACTATGACGGCGTTACCGATTTTCTCGATGCATACCATCAGGTAGACATGAGTATTGGTTATAAGTTGGCCGAGGCATGGCAACTCAGGCTCAAAGCCAATAACTTGCTCGATAAAGAGATCATCTCAGACCGTAACTACTTCAGCCCCGGCCGCCAAGTGTTCTTAAGCGTAAGTTACCAAGCTTTTTAACCCTAGATAGCAGCAAATTGCGTCGGCATTGCCGGCGCAACATTGGATACCCCCAATAATGCCAACAAAATTTCAGTCAAACTCTCACATGGAAGTTAAACACCTGAGTTGGGCAACTTCTTCTAAGAAGGTGCTCGACGACTTAAGCTTCACCATAGAAAGAGGCGACTTTGTCGGCATCTTAGGACCCAATGGTGTAGGAAAGTCCTCATTATTACGGTGCATGTATCAATATATGACACCCGATAGTGGGGATATTTTTTTGAACAATCGAAATATAACATCCATTTCGCATCGGGAATTTGCCTCGAAAGTCGCTGTAGTGCTGCAACATACCCCGGTCGGTTTCTCGATGACCGCAAGACAGTTACTGGCGACCGGATTGATAAACCAGCAAAAATGGTGGCAAAGCATCAATCACGGCGTTGAAAAAATTGAAATTGACCGTGTCTTATCACTCGTGGGTTTGACTGATAAGGCCGAGCAAGTGTTTGAGTCGCTTTCCGGCGGTGAACAGCAGCGACTCTTGATCGCCAGAGCACTGCTGCAAAAACCGGAGATCCTATTACTTGATGAGCCAACCAACCATCTCGATGTCGGTTATCAGGTTGAGATCTTAAAATTAATCAAAAACTTAGAGATCACTGTCGTAGCCAGCATTCACGATCTTAATCTGGCCAGTGCCTTTTGCGATAAACTCCTTCTGCTCAGAGAGGGAAAACTGATTAAAAGCGGCACGCCTTCACAGGTGTTAACCCCCGCCAGCATCGAAAATATTTATGGTGTTAAAACCGAAGTAGACAGACATCCTCAGGGCGAGCACCCCAGAGTCACCTACCACTTTGACGGGGGTCGCCATGCGGCTGTTTAACCCCAATCTTTTACTGGCAATCTTGCTCCCCCTTGCCGTGATATCGCCCTTGATTGGCATAGCACTCGGTACCGCCGACATCAGCTTAACGGAAGTCGTTGGCGCAATAGGCCGTACTGTTATTACCCTGCTCGAGCCTGACTCTAAGATGATCCTGGCCGATCGCATCATCATTGAGCTCAGAATGCCCCGGGCATTGATGGCGATGGTATGTGGTGCCGGACTCGCTGTATCGGGCTCGGTACTGCAAAGTGTCACCAGAAATCCTCTCGCCGATCCTTATCTGTTTGGTATCTCAGCGGGAGCATCGCTTGGGGCCATTTTGGCACTAACGGGTGGACTCACCTTTCTTCCTCTGCCCATCTGTGCATTTTTAGGCTCCTTGATTGCCGTCGCTGTTGTGGTGGTGATGGCCCGGGATGGCCAGGTGGAAACCTTGGTGCTGTCGGGCGTGGCTATCTCCTTCTTACTATCCTCAATCGCCAACCTGGTTTTGTACTTCGGCGACCCCCAAGCCATGCAAGCAGTGCTGTTTTGGTCTCTTGGCAGTTTCAGCCGCGCCACATGGGGGACGCTCATGGTGCCCGGCATTATTGTGATAATAGCCACTGCGATTATTTATCAATTTCAGCGCCCACTGCAGGCTCTGATGGCCGGCGATGAGAGCGCTCATACTCAGGGCGTTGCGGTTCTACCGCTACGTTTAGGCATGTTAATTCTTACCGCCTTAATGACCTCTTCATTAGTGGCGGCGTGCGGTGGCATTGGATTCGTGGGACTGATGGTGCCTCATATCATCCGCATGCTTATCGGCTCGGCCAGTTCAAGTTCACTCATTGCCACGGCCTTACTCGGTGGCGTACTCATGGTGTGGGTCGATCTGTTAGCCAGACTGATCCTGCCATCACAAGAACTGCCTGTCGGTGTGATGACAGCCATGCTGGGTAGTGTCTTTTTCATCGGTTTGTTGGTTAAGCGTAAACAAGGGCATAGATAGATGAAGCAATTAATTATCGGCGGTGCACGTTCGGGTAAAAGCCGTCTGGCACAGGAATACGCCATCGGTTGGCAGGCTCGCACTCGGGGGGAAGTTATCGTGGTTGCGACCGCAGAAGTTACCGATGGGGCAATGGCTAAGCGTATCGCTCATCATCAAAACCATCGCCCCCGTGACTGGAAGCTTGCCGAGACCTGTTTAGATTTAGCCCAAACTCTGATCGAAGAGAGCCGGAGCGATAACCTTATCTTAGTCGACTGTCTGACCCTGTGGCTATCGAACGTACAGCTAAGTGAACGGAGCTGGAAACAGGAGAAGCAGGCCTTACTGGAGGCATTAACAGACCTCCCTGGAGAGGTCATCTTTATCAGCAATGAGGTCGGTCAAGGCGTCGTGCCTCTGGGTGAGTTATCACGGGAGTTTGTCGATGAGTCAGGCTGGTTAAATCAAAGCCTGGCTAAACAGGTCGATAAAGTCACCATGGCGATAGCCGGCTTACCTCTGGTGATTAAACCGGTGGAGGAGTTGAGATGAAATATCTTTTTACTCTTATTGCCTTATGTATGACCTTGAGTGGCAGTTTCAAAGTAAACGCCGATGATCAAATTCGCTTAATCGTATTAGCGCCACATGCCGTCGAGATGATATTCGAAATTGGCGCCGGAGACAGCATCATAGGCACGGTGGAGTATGCCGACTTTCCCTCTGAGGCGAACCAAATTCGCCGTATCGGTCGTTATGATTTTATCGATTACGAAGCGGTAATGCTGCTTGAGCCCGATGCCATCATCGTCAACTCCAACACCACCTCCGCCCCTATGTTGGCAAGGCTTAAAGAGCTGGGCTTTACCCTGATAGACTCAAGTGTCAGTGAACTCAAGCAGATACCACAACGTCTGTTAGAGCTCGGTGACCTTACGGGTCATAGTACTCAAGCAAAAGCCAGCGCCGAGAAGTTTAACCACACACTAAAAAAACTGAAGCAGACCTATCAGGATCAGGCCCCCATCGATCTCTTTTATCAGGTTTGGCCCGCGCCATTAACCACCACGGCCAGTCGCTGGATGAATGAGATATTTGTCGGTTGCGGTGCCAATAACGTCTTTGCAAACAGTGTCAGCGAATACCCTCAGGTGAGTCTGGAGCAGGTACTGTCTTCCACACCGGAGGTGATAATCAAGCCTGTTTACCACGGCAACAGTAATCAAGAAGCGATCAACTGGGTCGAATGGCCTGAGATCCCTGCCGTTGCCAACAAGCAGATCATCACCATCGAAGGCGATCTTGTCCATAGAACCGGACCACGAGTACTCGAAGGCATGCTACAAGTGTGTGAAAAAGTGGCACTGGCCCGTGATCAGAAACAATCCCAGACACAATACCAACTTAAGGCTGCTGTCCAATGATCAGTTTGTATATTGGTGGCGCCAGAAGTGGTAAGTCGAGTCTGGCCGAGCAAGAAGTCATGGCGTTTGCACTCCCGACAACCTATATCGCAACGGCCACCGCCAGCGTCTCTATGGCCGAGCGCATCGCCCTGCACCGCGAGCAGAGACCGAGTGACTGGACAACTGCAGAGATCCCTCTGGAACTGTCCGCAACCTTAACTCAACTAGACAGCAAACAGAGCGTGATCATCATTGACTGTCTGACGCTCTGGCTCACCAATCAGCTTATGGCTGAACATTGCTTGATTGATGAGATCGACCGCCTGTGCCACACACTCACCTCGCTTCAATGCCATCTGGTATTGGTCAGTACCGAGGTGGGTCAAAGCCTGATCCCCGATGATGAGATGAGTCAGCAATTTGTGACTGCCAGCGGACTCATGCACCAAAAAATTGCCGCCATTGCCGACAAGGTCAATTTTTGCCAAGGCAAGATTGCCATCTGTTTAAAACAGCCAGAGTTCTTAGTCTGCAAAACGATTAAGACAGCAAACGCAGAAACGGCAACAACAGAAGGCGGCATAGGATGAACGACACTCAATTTACCCTGCTGCGCCATGGACTCCCTGAGTTGTCAGGCTGCTTGCTTGGCCGCACCAACCCGCCACTCACCGCGAAAGGCTGGCAGCAGATGGAGCAGAGCAGTGCTTCACTGGAGTTTGATCTTATCATCAGCTCTCCGCTTGCCAGATGTCACGCGTACGCGCAGCACCTGGCACAGAAGCGTGATTGCAAACTTATCGTCGATGATGCCTGGCAAGAACTCGATTTTGGCAACTGGGATGGCAATAGTATCGCCACACTATGGGATGACTCGCAGCAAGGCTATGGTCAATATTGGCATGCCCCCTTCGTGCATACGCCGCCAAATGGCGAGTCCACCTCAGATCTTCTCAGCAGAATAACGACCAGCATAGAGTGCCTGAGCCGAGAATATCGAGGCAAGCGACTGTTAATTGTCAGCCACTCCGGCGTAATGCGTATGGCCTTGGTCTGGTTACTCAATAGCACACAAGAGGGAAACCCTCATCTAAGTCGTGTCCAGCTCGAGCATGCTGCCCTGCTACATTTCAACACCTATATCGACGAGGCTGACACCCTATGGCCTCAGCTTCAAGGCTTAAACAACCCTTCCGTTTATCTCAACTCTCTGATGGATAATTAAATGAAAACGATCTGTTTTAATATCTTAAACGGTGCGGCGACTCATCTACCCGGTCTGCATCGGCTGTCTGATGCGGGTGTGGGGCAAAACTTAATGCACCTTACGCCGACCAGAGACACTGAGCTTATCACCTGCGGCCGGAGTCAAACGCCCCTGCCAGGGATACAGTTAAGCGGCGACGGACTGCTCTCTAATCGCGGCGTCAGCCCGGCAGTCCTGACCCGAGGCCTACTGAGAATGTTTTATAAGGCAGGCTTCTGTCTCTTATACACATCTCCGAGCCCA
>SDWK01000623.1 GCA_004195335.1 Shewanella sp. | reverse complement strand
GTCTACCAATTCCACCACATCCGCATGTGTTCTTAACTTTATTACCAAAACTAATATTGTGACATTGAGGACATCACTAGCTTGATAAAAGGAGCTAACTATTTAGCTCCGACCAATTCCTGAGAAGTTGGCTTAATCTGGTATTTTTTCTTCAGACTTTACGCTTTCTTGCTCAGTTACTTGCTCAGTTACTTGTTCAGTAACTTGAGCAGCATCAGAGCTCAAATCTTTCCATGCATCTTCAGACTTTGTATGATTTGCACTCAAGTTACCGATAATTAAGCTAAGAGCAAAAAAACCGATTGCAAGAACTGCAGTTGAACGGGTCAGGAAGTTACCAGCACCTGACGAACCGAACAGAGTGGCTGATGCACCGGCGCCAAAAGAGGCTCCCATGTCAGCACCTTTACCTTGCTGGATTAAAATTAGTCCTACTAGACCTATTGCAACCACCAAGTAAACAACCATTAATACTTCGTACATATTATGCGCTCATTGCTATGGAACATAAACTTAGAAACTCGGTAGAGTTTAAGCTCACACCGCCAATCAAACCACCATCTACATCAGGTTGCGCAAATAAATCTGCCGCATTACTCGGTGTTACGCTACCACCGTACAAAATCCTGATGTTTTCTCCAATATATGGAGATACTTCGGAGAGTCGCTTGCGTATAAACGCATGAACTTCCTGTGCCTGCTCTGGCGTAGCGCTCTTGCCAGTCCCTACTGCCCATAAAGGTTCGTAGGCGATAATCGCGTTATCAAAAGCCATAGTGCCATTTTTCTCGATGACCACGTCTAACTCTTCAGCGATAACTTCAAAAGTTCTTCTCGCTTCTCTAGCTGGACCCGATTCCCCCACACAAAGTATCGGAGTTAAACCATGCTTTTGTGCTGCTGCAAACTTCTCTGCAACGATATCACTCGTCTCTCCGTACATACGGCGACGTTCGGAGTGCCCGATAATTACATATCGACATCCTGAATCTTTTAACATCTGCCCTGACACTTCACCAGTATAAGCGCCGAAGTCATGTTGACTTAGGTTTTGCGCGCCCATTCTGACTAGACAACCGTTTAAAGCGTCTTTGTTAGTGTCTAACTGCTGACGTACACTTTCTAGATATATGCTTGGCGGACACAATACCACTTCCGCTGAATCATTTTGAAGCTTAGTAGCGAATTTATTAAACAGCTCTTGTGCTAACTGCGCACTGCCATTCATTTTCCAGTTACCAGCGACCATTGGACGTCTGAGTGCCATCTCTGTCTCCTCTGAAAGCGGCGAGAATAATAGCCGACCACTCATAAACTTACAATAGCAAAAGTGGTAATATTTTTATTCTCTGGTCGGAACGATGTTTTTTTACACGCTCCGACCCATTTATTAATCAAGTGTGATTCGAAAACAGGCTAATCATTGAAAAACTCAATATATTTAACCATAACAATCAAATCTTGGTTCGAACCCGTTAAACTAAACTTCTTACCGCATCGGCAATATAGTTAGCGTGTTTAATCACATCGGCTTCTATATCGCCCTCAACCATAACGCGGATCAAGGGCTCAGTTCCAGACTTACGCAGCAATACACGACCACGTTCGCCGAGTAGCGCTTCAACTTCAGTCTTTGCCGCCTGGACTTGATCTGACTCAAGTGGGTTGTGTGTCCCTTCGAATCGCACATTAACCAAAACTTGAGGTAACATCTTGATGTTTTCAGTCAGCTCTTCCAGGGTTGCGTTACGTCGGCGCATCGCAGCTAAAACTAAAATGCCGGCGACAATACCATCACCGGTCGTGCCATGATCTAGATTTAAGATATGACCTGAGTTCTCACCACCGATACGCCAGCCTTTCTCCTTCATCATGGTCATCACATAACGGTCACCCACGTTAGAGCGAGCAAACGGTATCCCCAGCTCCTGTAACGCAAGGTCCAGACCTAAGTTGGACATCAGTGTTCCAACGACTCCACCACGTAAGACACCTCGTGATTGAGCATCACAAGCCAGAATATAAAGAATTTCATCACCATCGATGACTTTGCCATGACGGTTAACCATCATGATTCGATCGCCGTCACCGTCCAGTGCGATACCGAGATCGGCTTTTTCTCCGATAACCGTTTCACGAATTTTTCCCATTGAAGTGGCACCCACTTCATGGTTTATATTCAGCCCATTGGGTTTATCACCAATAGCAATAACCTCTGCACCTAATTCCCTGAATACGTTCGGAGCGATGTGATAGGTTGCACCATGAGCACAATCAACAACAATCTTTAATCCATGCAATGTATGTTCAGCTGGGAAGTTACCTTTACAGTATTCGATATAACGTCCTGGAGCATCATCGATACGTGATACCTTTCCCAATAGGTGCGACTCGACACAGATCAAGGGTTTCTCGAGTTCACGTTCGATCTCAAGCTCTACCTCATCATCGAGTTTACTGCCATCAGTTGAGAAGAATTTAATACCATTATCGTAATAGGGGTTATGAGATGCACTGATCACCACACCAGCCTCGGCTCTGAATGTACGCGTTAAATACGCCACCGCGGGAGTGGGCATAGGGCCCATCAACATGACATTAAGCCCAGCAGCAGACAGACCAGCCTCCATCGCCGACTCAAAAAGATACCCTGAAATCCGTGTATCTTTACCGATAATGACCTTTTTAGTACCCGTTCTAGATAACACTCGTCCCGCAGCCCATCCGAGTTTTAGTGCTAACTCGGGCGTCATTTTACCCTCACCGACTTTGCCACGAATGCCGTCAGTTCCAAAAAATTTTCTCACGTTAATAGTCCCATTAACATTTTCGGTTTCAAAGCCGAAACCAGAATATATAAATAATATGTCTTACTCTACCGCTGCATTTATAACTGAAGCTGAATAATACTTTATACCAATCAGTATAAAGA
>SDWK01000622.1 GCA_004195335.1 Shewanella sp. | reverse complement strand
GAATTAAACATTATTTATAGACCTGAATTCAATTAAAAGGAGTCATATGAAGACTTTGGGAAAATGGCTCGTCTTAGGACTGGTTATATTAAGCTCTCCTGTAAGAGCTGCACTGGATATCGTGATCACCGAAGGTATCGATGCGGCGAGACCAATTGCCGTGGTTCCTTTTGTCTGGCAAGGGACTGGCCCCGCACCGCAACAGATTTCTGATGTGGTTATGTCTGATCTGACTCGAAGTGGTACGTTTAAAGCGTTGGATGAGCTGAGCTTACCGCAACGAAATATTAGTGCGATTTCTCAGTTTCAGGCTAAAGATTGGGCGAACGTCGGCGCCGAAGCAGTCGTCATGGGGTCGATTAAGCCTTATGGAACCGATAAATATTTGGTGAGTTTCGACTTAGTCGATCTTGTTAAAGCTCAAATGCAATCAGGAACCGGCCCTCAGTCAACACAGGAGTTCTTGATTGATAGTCGTGAAACCGTTATTTCATCGGCTCAGTTCAGACAATATGGTCACCGAATTAGTGATATTATCTACGAAAAACTAACGGGTATCCGTGGCGCCTTTTTAACGCGCATCGCTTATGTTGTTGTTAAGCATGGTGAGAAGTCCCCGTATCAGCTGATGATTTCAGATTATGATGGCCATAATGAACAGATGCTTTTACGATCACCTGAGCCCTTGATGTCACCTTCATGGTCACCCGATGGACGACAGCTTGCTTATGTGAGTTTTGAGAACAAAAAAGCTGAAATTTTTGTACAAGATATTTATACACAATCTCGAAGTAAAATTACCAGCTTTGACGGCATTAATGGTGCGCCCGTTTTTTCTCCCGATGGCAAAAAGCTCGCTTTGACACTGTCTAAAGATGGCCAACCTGAGATTTATGTCATCGATATCAGCACTAAAGCACTTAAGCGTGTCACAAATCATTATGCTATCGACACCGAAGCGTCTTGGTTTCCTGATGGCAAATCTTTGATTTTTACCTCTGAGCGCGGCGGTCGTCCTCAAATCTACAAAGTGACTCTGGCCTCCGGTAAGGTGAAAAGAATGACTTTTGAAGGGGAGTGGAACTTAGGGGGCTCTGTTTCACCCGATGGACGTAGTATGATATTCGTCAACCGAACCTTGGGTAAATATAATATTGCGCGAATGGATTTTGAGACTCGATTTATGCAAGTGCTAACTTCTACTCGTCTCGATGAGTCGCCCAGTGTCGCACCAAATGGCACTATGGTTATCTATGGGACAACCTATCAAGGGAAGCAAGTTTTAGCAGCAGTTTCTACGGATGGACGATTTAAGGCCAGGCTGCCTGCGGGTCAAGGGGAAGTTAAGTCTCCCTCTTGGTCACCATTTCTATAACTATTTTAATGATATAAAATTTAAGGATTTAACAATGGATCTCAATAAGCTGTTTAAAGCTATGCTGGTTGCTCTTCCTATCATGGCCATCAGCGCTTGTAGTTCAACTTCAGAGTCTGAAACCGATGCGACTAGCTCAACTTCAGGTTCTGGAAGCGAACTATCAACGGGTAGTGGTGTAGAAACAGGTGGTGTAGCTCCATTACTAACGCCAGAAGAACAACAACGTTTGAAGTACCAAGAGTTGCGCAAAGAACATATCATCTATTTTGATTTCGATCGCAGTTCAGTATCGGCTCAATTTGAAGAAGTCCTACAGGCTCATGGAAACTACCTTGTTGAGCATCCAAATGTACGAGTTATGATTGAAGGTCATGCCGATGAGCGTGGTACTCCAGAGTACAATATCGCACTAGGTGAGAGACGTGCTAAAGCTGTGGCAAAGTATCTTCAAGGTATGGGCGTATTGCCAAGTCAGATGAGCATAGTGAGTTATGGCGAAGAGAAGCCACTCGATATGACTCGTACAGACGATGGCTTTGGTATAAACCGTAGAGCGGTCTTAGTTTATTAATTTAGTTGTTAAGGTTTTTATGAAAAATGCCGTATTAGCTACGGCAATTCTTCTTAGTATTGGTGCAGCAACGGCTGCTCCTGCTCCGGTTACAGATGTAACCGGCGGTTCAAACGATGAAAGAATTGCGCGTTTAGAAAGGATCTTACAGGCGAGGCAGCAATCTGAGTTTCAGACGCAGCAACGCTTAGATGTGTTGCAGCAAGAGGTGCTCGACCTACGTGGTCTTAGCGAGCAACAAAATTATCAAATTGAACAGATGTTGCAGCGTCAACGTCAGCTCTATGATGACATTGCCAATCTATCAGCCAAGCCTACGCAGCTCCCTGCCGTCACGTCATCATCAGAGACTAACGCTTCAGCATCATCTTCGTTAGGCGAAACAGCAAGCTATGAGTACGCTGTGAACTTGGTTCTTAAGCAAAGAAAGTATGATGAAGCGATTCCGGCCTTTAGTGAATTTATCAAGAAGTATCCAACTTCAACGTATGCGGCTAATGCAAATTACTGGTTAGGGCAGCTTTTATATAACAAAGGCGAGTTTGCCTCGGCAAAGAGTGCGTTTGAAACCGTAGTTAATCAGTTTGTTGAGTCTAATAAGCGCGGAGATAGCCTAGTTAAGCTAGGAATGATTGCCCAGAAGACTGGAGATACCACTTCGGCTAAAGTTTTTTACCAGAAAGTTGTTAAAGACTACGCAAATAGTGCAGCGGCACGCATTGCGCAGCAACAGTTGGCTGCTCTTTAATCTGAATTTATTCAAGAAACATACTCTTAGTCTGTTTTTCATGCAAACAACAAGAAATGCATAATTTGCACTTGCAAGAGAAGATGAAAAAGGTATTATAGGCGCCCTCAGAGCGGCAGAGTCGTTTGAGAGTCTACGGGTTAAGATGTTTTAACTCTAGATTAGGTTTTTAGGAACCAGATGGGCCGTTAGCTCAGTCGGTAGAGCAGTTGGCTTTTAACCAATTGGTCGAAGGTTC
>SDWK01000356.1 GCA_004195335.1 Shewanella sp. | reverse complement strand
ATATTAAGGGGTTAGCCATTTATGGCTAACCCCTTGGTGTTTTTGTAAATGTTGAATTTCAATCTTGTGACAATTTAGTGACATTAAGTCCCAACTACTGGCGTCTCATCTAAACAATTAGGGTTCATCGCCAAGTTCGACCTTTTGGGCTTGTTCGAGGAGGTCACTGGGCAGGAACTTGTCGTTCATCGCTTTAACTTGGGGCCGTTGCTCTTCCACTTTGATCTTGGAATAGCGCCAAGATACTGTAAGCGTCTTGTGCCCGAGAATATCGGCAATATCAGCGATGCTGGCCCCGCTTTTTCTGAAGAAGGCTGCCGCCGTGTGCCGGTTGTCGTGCCAGCGGAAGTCCTTAATGCCTGCCTTGCGGCGTGCTTCGCGCCAGGCTTTCTCAAAATTCATCGGCGTGGTCGGGTTTTCCCCATGGAAAACCAACTCACTTTTTGGTTGGCGGAGATCGTTAAGTTTAAGCAGGTGGGTCAACGCCAACCCGTCGATTGGTAAAGTTCGAGCCTCGCCGTTTTTCGATGTCGGAACAAAAATAGTTCCTTTCACCAAGTCAATGTGCCTCCATCTGATACGCAACATTTCAGATTTTCGCATTCCAGTTGCTATGGCCAGTAAAAATAGAGGCAGTAGTTTCGTTCCTTCGATTTCGCTAATAGCTCGCACTAGTTTCAGAAATTCCATCTTGGATAGATATCGCTCGCGACCTTTGTTCTCTTTAAGTTGCTTTATCATGCGGGCTGGATTCCGAGTCATCCAGAAAATGCCTTCATTGGCATATGTCAGAGCTGCCGAAAGAGCTGACTTGTAGCGGTTAACAGTGCTGTTACTGATATTCTTCCCGTAACGATTTTTTCGTTCCTTTAGCTCAAAGATTGAATTAGAAATTATCTTAGGGGTGAGATTTTTCAGTTCCAGGTATCCAAATTGTTTTGCCCACCAATCAAGTTGGTTGGCCTGTTTATCTTTACTATCAGGCTTATCCATGAACCCATTGGTTTTGTACTCATTGAGCAAGTCATTGACCGTGTGTTTGTTCTCTTCTCTTTCAGGAAAGTCCCGGTTTTCCAGAAGTGCAGCTTCAGTCTTAATTAGCCATTGAGTAGCATCGGTTTTACGGCCGAACGTTTTGGATACAGGTTTGCACCCCTTGATACGTGCACGAGCTGTATATCTTGGCTTGCCCTTCTTGTCGGGTCGTTCGAATATGTCACCCATAGATTGTAACCTACCCTTAACGTAGTTTAGCGCGGGGGCTGTATAGCCCCCGCGTTAAGTTCTAAGGAGTTAGACACTTATTCAGCCATACGAATCAGTTTGTATTGGTCACGCAGGTCGAAATTATGCATGCGCAAGACTTTATCCTCAACAATACGTGCCCACAATAAGGCAACAGTTTTCCGATTGAAGGTTTTTGAAATGTCTTGTTCACGTAACCGAACTCTCGCCCTCCATCGGATCTCTCCGGTGGTGGTTAGGTGTTTTGATATCGACGCCATGAACCCTCCTATGCAACGTCGTTAACCGAGGCCCATTCTAGGAAAGCACGCTCCCGAATCAGAACACGGCTGCCTTTCTTAACAAAGCAGTCAGTCGCGCCTTTTTCCTTGGCGTAAAAGCGAATGTGTCTCATCCCTCCGATGGGCGGCCACGGGTGAAACTCTTCCCATTTATTCATAGGGATCAGTCGGTCGGGAGTTGTTCTGCCATTCTTTTCGTTGTTGTTCATTGTTGAACCCCTTTCTGTTTAGCCGACCGGGTGAAACCCTTAAGACTATTGTTTGTGTTCTCTGTAATTCTAGGCGGATGTTTGTTCTGATGCCTTGTTGGCAGTCGATTTTTTCCTTTCTTTTAGTGTTTTTTTTGACGCCTCCGGTTCGGATAGAGTTGTTTGAAGCAGGTCTCTGATACGTTCGTTGTTTGCAAGTTCTAGCTTCTCTTGAAGTTGTTTGTTCATGGCAGCTAAACTGTTTTCCCGCGACTTGAGTTCAGCAATCTCCTGTTCCAGGGCAAGCTTTTGTTGGCTGAGGAATTCAAAGGATTGTTGCAGGTGTACAGTGTTTTGTTCGGCCAGCATATGCTCTCGTTCGGCCTTACTAAGCTCTTCTGTGGTGGTTCTTTGCTTCACATCGAGGTCCGCAACTTTATCTCGCAATGAAGTTATGTTGGCTTCAAGGGCGCCGATACTTTTTGCCAGATCCTTGATCTCATTATTTGCCAG
Organism: Shewanella sp.; assembly: GCA_004195335.1. Taxonomy (GTDB): domain Bacteria; phylum Pseudomonadota; class Gammaproteobacteria; order Enterobacterales; family Shewanellaceae; genus Shewanella. The sequence continues at coordinate 714 of SDWK01000356.1, read as the reverse complement.
GCCAAGGTCTTTGCGTAGAATTTCATTCTCCGCATCTTTTCGCGTTTCGATGTCGAGGAGCGAATCGTTTTTTTGCTCAGATTTAGCGAGACTATTTGATATTTCACAAAGTTGAGACGCACCATCGTCCTTACTGGCTTTGAGTTCTATTTCAAGTTCGCATATTTTCTCGTGCATCTCATCGTTTAGTCTGGAGAGTTCCTCGTTGTCTCGGCTTGTGGATTCAAGCCTCTCGTTTACACATTCCTTAGCGTTGTCAACATATCTGTCAATTTCACCAATTAGGGCTGATTTGAGATGGCTCGAAATGTTGGTTCTGTCATAGTTCCTTGCACCGAAAAATTCATCTTTTACTTGTTTGACGAAAGCGCCAATCGTTCCATTACTCCCTTTACCTAGAACGCTTTGAACCTGTCTTATCTCTACTTGAGTGATGCAACAGCCATTATCTCTGGCGATCATCTCCATGATTGCTCTTATTTGTGCCAAGGATATGTCTGGATTAGTCTTTGTCATATCTTCTCCATAGAGGCTCTGTGATTTTTCTTCAGGTACATTCAAGTACATGTGTATTCGCTGTATTGAAAAATTATCCGGCAGAAGATGGTGATTAGTTGTAGCCGTCTCTCATGAGCTGATGACGTATTGGTAGCACAGGACAAAACGTAATAAAAGGGATTTTTCGTAATAAAATCAAATAGTTAGCTACATAAC
>SDWK01000316.1 GCA_004195335.1 Shewanella sp. | reverse complement strand
TCTCGTGGGCTCGGAGATGTGTATAAGAGACAGGTCATTACTCTTCTATGGATGTTTGTCCTACCCTTTGATATGGCGATAAGCATCTTATCCCGGATTGGTTTTCCTGCATTAATCGTTTATCCCATCGCATTCGTCTTTCTTGGGTTGCTACTTTCCAGGCGATTAGAGATCGAACGCGATGCCAAAATCCAGCTTCAAGACGACTTCATTTTCCGCTCTCAATTTAATGTTGGCAATATTGGTATTGCGATCACTTCGGTGGATCAGCACTGGATAAAGGTGAATCCCCGCCTGTGTCAGATGTTGAAATATACCGAGGAGGAGTTGCTGTTAAAAACGTGGGGAGAGATGACCTATTTTGATGACTTGCAAGAAGACCTTAACCAGTTTCAGCGCATGCTCAATGGTGAGTTTGATGAATATGAGATGGATAAACGTTTTGTGGCTAAAGATGGCTCGATTGTCTATACCCACTTAACGGTAGCCTGTCAGAGAGTGAATAACCAGGTGCAGTTGGTGATAGCGGGCCTGTTAGATATTACCTCCCAGAAGCAAGCAGAATCAGCCATGTCCAAGAGTCAGGAGCAGTTAGCACTGGTGTTAGACAGTAGTGAACTTGGGCTTTGGGATTGGGATATTAAGTCGGATAAAGTCGATCGCAATGACTATTGTGCCAAGCTTTTAGGCTGTGGTGTCGAAGCGCTTAATAATGATGAAAGACTATGGATTAATTCGATTCATCCAGAGGACCGACTCGCTGTCTTACATTCCATGGATGATCATCTCAAAGACGATAAATCTCTATATGTAATCGAATATAGATTAAATACATTTAGCGGTGAGACTCGGTGGATATTAGACCGGGGCAAGGTGGTGAGTAAAGACGCTAATGGTGCTCCCCTTCGTGTGTGTGGCACTAATACGGATATCACCGACAGGAAGCGGGTAGAGGAGTCATTACAACTCGCGGCATCTGTATATAATAATTCCAGTGAGGCGATGAGTGTTCAGGACCGCTTGGGTAATATCATCACCATCAACTCTGCCTTTACCGATATAACCGGTTACCTTGAAGATGAGGTCCTCAGTAAACATATTCGAATATTACAGTGTGATAGAACCAGTAAACATCAGTATGATCATATGAATATGCAGATAGCCGAAACTGGTCGATGGCAGGGTGAAGTTTGGTTTAAGCACAAAAGTGGAACCGAATATATTATCTGGCTGACCATCAATACCATTTTGGATAATAAGGGAGAGGTCTATCGTCGAGTCGCGCTTTTTTCCGATATTACCGAGAAAAAACAGGCCGAACATATTATCTGGAAGCAAGCTAACTATGACCCTCTCACCGGTCTACCTAATCGTAGAATGCTATTGGAATATCTGGGTACGGAATTACTAAAATCGGACCGAAATAAAAAACATTTTGCACTGATGTTCCTCGATTTAGATTTTTTCAAAGAGGTCAATGACAGCTTAGGTCATGATATTGGCGATCAACTTCTTGTGGAAACGGCTAAACGCCTCAAAGGGTGCGTTCGTGAATCAGATGTGGTGGCCAGGTTGGGAGGTGATGAGTTTACTGTTGTACTCTCAGCGATAGAAGATCACAAAGGGGTTGAAAGAGTTGCCGAAAATATTCTCTCTCGACTGGCAGAGCCTTTTAACTTAGATAATGAAAGTGCTTATATTAGTGCGAGTATCGGGATCACCCTTTATCCTGACGATGCCTCAACCATTGATGGTTTGCTCAAGCATGCGGATCAAGCCATGTACGCCGCAAAAGAGCAGGGAAGAAATCGATACCATTATTTTACCCCTTCCATGCAGGAGTATGCTAAATATCGGATGCTGCTTATCCGGGACTTACGTAAGGCCATAGTACGCAAAGAGTTTGAAATTTATTATCAACCGATTATTGAGTTAACCGATACCAAAGTGTTTAAAGCCGAAGCGCTGATCCGCTGGCATCACCCCACTAGAGGTATGATATCACCCGGTGAGTTTATTCCGGTGGCCGAAGAGACGGGCTTAATTATCGAAATCGGTAACTGGGTATTTGAACAGGCGTCGAAACAGAGTGCGATGTGGCGTGAACGCTTTGGTATCGCGATACAGATCAGTATTAATAAATCACCAATTCAATTCAGGGATGAGGGAGATAGCTTTGTTGATTGGATCGAGCAGTTAAAAAAGCTCAACCTTGAGAGCAATGGGATCTGCGTGGAAATCACCGAAGGCCTGTTACTGGACGCGAGCATGGGCGTCTCAGAAAAACTGTTGGCATACCGTGATGCCGGCGTTCAGGTTTCTCTCGATGATTTTGGAACCGGCTACTCATCACTAGCTTATCTAAAAAAATTCGATATCGATTATCTTAAAATTGATCAATCCTTCACTCGTAACTTAGAAAGCGATACTAATGATGTCACTCTCTGTGAGGCGATTATTGTGATGGCCCACAAACTTGGGATGAAAGTGATCGCCGAAGGTGTTGAAACCGAATCCCAGAAGAGAATCTTGCTCGAAGCGGGTTGTGATTATGGTCAAGGATACCTTTTTTCAAAACCTGTTCCGGTTGACCAGTTTGAAGCGAAATATCTTATCGGTTTAACACAATTACCCAATGCAAAGGGTTCACCATAGCCAGTGATGCCTGATTTTGGTAGACTCCGCGCTCATTTATTATCCCCTGTGAGTTTTTCATGAAATTTGACGCACTTGATTTGGCCCCCTCAATTCTTGAAGCCATTAATGTATGTGGTTATCAGCAACTGACTCAGGTGCAATCCGAGGTTATTCCAGTTGCATTATCGGGCGCCGATCTTATGGCCTGTGCCGAAACCGGCACCGGTAAAACTGCGGCGTTTGCACTGCCTTTATTACAAAAGTTACTCAATGATGAAATAAACTCAGGTTCTCTCAGGGGCCTGATATTGACACCGACCCGGGAGTTGGCGATACAGGTGGCAGAGAATATTTCTCGCTACGGCCAGTTTACCTCGCTAAAAACCTTAGCGGTTTATGGCGGTGCCAATATGAATCCTCAACGAAAAGCACTCGCTGCTGGGGTTGATATTCTTGTGGCCACACCTGGCCGATTATTCGACTTTATCGGCCAGCATGGATTAGACCTATCGGATGTCATGACGCTGGTTATCGATGAAGCTGACAGAATGTTGGACATGGGGTTTGTTCGTGATATTGAGCGAGTCAAAGCCCTCGTCGCAGTAGAGCACCTTACGCACTTCTTTTCGGCTACCTATAGCGAGGATGTAAAGGCGCTGGCGCAGAAAATGTTGCACTCTCCTCAATGGATAAATGTGACTCAAAGCCGAACGGCATCCACTGTTGAGCAGGAGGTATACCTTGTCGACAAGCGTCGAAAGTCAGAGTTGCTTTCTGAGTTAGTGGGTCGTAATAATTGGCAGCAAGTATTGGTTTTTGCCAGTAGTAAAGAGAGCGCCGACCACCTTCATAACGAGTTGAAACTTGATGGTCTTAAGAGCGCCGTGTTTCACGGAGATAAGAGCCAAGGTGCGCGAAATCGTGCTCTCGATGAGTTTAAAAATGGTCTCTTAAGGGTGCTGGTGGCCACAGACGTGGCAGCTAGGGGATTGGACATTCAAGCCTTACCTCTGGTTGTGAACTTGGAGCCCCCCTTTGATGCCGAAGATTATGTTCATCGTATCGGACGAACAGGCAGAGCGGGTCTGACGGGGCGCGCTATTTCGTTTATATGCCCATCGGATGAAAAAAGGCTCGAAGAGATTGAAACCTTAATTGAACTTAAGTTGCCCCGCACAGTACTCCCCGGTTATGAACTTGGAACGCCGTTGCCAGCTCGATATAGAGAAACTCAAGAGCCGACCATAAAAAGTGTCGAGAGAAGAAAGGGTAAGCCTAAGCAGGGCAAGAGAAGCGCGAGCGAGGGCAATAACCGCGGTGGCAATTCTGTAGCTAAAGGTAAGTCGAGTTACGCAAACCGAAGAGCCGATAAAAAACGTTAATCTGATTTGTTTACAAAGAGAAAAAAACCGCCTACAAATTTTATTTTGTGCATAAGGGCGGTTTTTTGTTTTGTCAGACTTTACTAATTATTCTCTATCGACTTGTTATTGAGACTCTTGTGAATAATGCCTACACTGTGCTGCTTTGTGCCTGTTATTGAGATCTATTCATGATAATCAAACCTATTGCCACTAATGTGATCACAGGCTTTCTTGGTGTTGGAAAGACCACCTTTATTAAGCAGCTTTTCCTGAGTAAACCTGCCGATGAGAAGTGGGCCGTGTTGATTAATGAGTTTGGTGAGGTAGGTATAGATTCGGCATTACTGGGGGGAGGTGAGCAGACTATCGAGATCCGTGAGGTGGCGGGTGGATGTATGTGCTGCGCAGCGGGTGTTCCTATGCAGGTGGCATTAAACCAGTTGATAGCCAAAGCTAAACCCGATCGATTGTTGATAGAGCCCACTGGACTTGGGCATCCTAGAGAGGTGCTTAAAGTGCTCAGTGAGCCTCACTACCAAAATGTTATCGATCTCAGGTCGACAGTGTGTCTGGTCGATGCAAGAAAAATTGAGGATGCTCGATATCGGGATCATGAAATTTTTAATCAGCAACTGGCAGTGGCAGATATCATACTGGCGACCAAATCTGATCTTTATTCCCCTCATCATTATGGAAACTTAACCTCATTTCTTGAGCAGAATCCGGAGGAGATGGCGTTTAATCAAAAAGTCATGATGCAGATGAATATGGACCTCTCGCAATCGAGAGGGATTTCCGCTGAGTTGCTGGAGCGGTTAGATAGAAAAGCACAACTCCCAGCGCCTATAACAAGAGTTAAACAGAGTATTCTCAGGCCTCAAGCCCATGACGTATTTTCCCTCGAACCATCGGTTATCGAGAGTGAATTTGATGAGGCTGGCTTGATAAAAAAACTCAATAAGGGAGAGGGTTTTTATAGCTGCGGTTGGATATTTGATCTCAGTTATGAGTTTTCATTCGATGAGGTCATTATCTTAGTTAAGTCGTTGAATGTGATTAGGCTTAAGGCGGTACTGATCACCGATGAGGGCATCGCCGGGCTCAATTTAATTGATGGTGAACTCAATGTCATCGAACTCGATGACGCGATGGACTCCAGAATAGAGATTATTACGTTAACTTCAGTAGATAGTGAAGCGCTCGAGAGGAGGCTTCTTGCTATATCTAAGCGATTAAGTTTTTGATATCTTGCCTAACTCAATGTAGTTACTCTAATAAATGGTAAGCCTTAATGAGTGCTAATACGTCTTCCCAAGACCAGGCTTTAGTTAACGAGCCAATTCATAAGCTGTTTTGGCGATATACCATTCCCACTATTGCTTCGATGTTGGTGACGGGAATTTATGTCGCTATCGACGGCATGTTCATTGGTCATTACCTGGGAGAAACCGGTCTGGCCGGGATGATACTGGCTTATCCCATCGGTGCTATTCTCTATGCCATAGGCGCCTGGTTAGGCATGGGTGGCGCTGCGCTGGTTTCAATTAATTTAGGCCAGGGCGAAGTTGCTAAGGCTCGAAAAATACTGGGGAACACCTTCAGTCTATGCCTTATTTCAGGCGCTATTATTGCTCTGTTGGGAACCCAGTACTCTCGTGATATTTTACAATTTCTGGGGGCCGAGGGGGAGGTACTAAACAGCGCCTATGATTATCTCTTTTGGTATTTTGCTCTCGGTTATTTTCCCATCATCTCGATGGCCTTCAGCTCTCTGTTACGAAATGATGGCAGGCCCGGTTTCGTCACTTATGTGCTCATCTTTGGCGGCTGTTTAAACGCGGTATTAGATTGGTTGTTTATCGTTGTTTTCCCCTTCGGATTAGTGGGTGCGGCCATTGCGACCATGATCTCACAAGCGGTCACCGGCTTACTCTGCTTACGGCATTTCTTTACCGCGAATACTCGCTTACGGATTAACTGGCAGCAGATGTCGCTAAAATTCGATCATTGCCTGAATATTCTCAGAGTCGGTCTGCCGAGCTTTTTATTGAGCCTCTACCTGTCGATAGTGTTAACGCTTCATAATATGGCCTTCTTGTGGGTCGGTACGCCGATCCATGTTGCAGCTTACGGTGTAGTGAGTTATACCGAGGCATTTTTCTACCTGATTTTTGAAGGTATCGCCTTCGGTACTCAACCAATCTTTAGCTTTAATGCGGGAGCCGGGCGCTATGACAGAGTCTTTAAAACCTTGAAGATTGCGATTGGGATCACCTTGATTACGGCCTTTATAGGTTTATTGTTTATCTACATTAAGCCCCTATGGATGGTCTATATCTTTGCCGGTGATAACCCTCTATTAACTCCTTATGCTATCGAGGGAATGCGGCTCTACTTTTGGGGATTACCGATGGAAGGTCTGTTATTGGTCGGGGCGAGTTTTTTTCAGGCGATTAATTGTTCCAAAGAAGCCTCTATGTTGACCGGGATGAAGCTTGTCTTAATCGCTGTCGTTATCTATCTGTTTGCTTGGGCATTCGGTGTGAAGGGGGTCTGGGTCTCTCTGGCGTGTTGCAGCACGATTTTGGTGTGTTGGATGATGTTTGCCTTAAAGCGGGTGTCGGTGCGGTTGAGTTAGCGTTTACTTAGATAAGTGAATCGGGTAAATTAGAAAACAGAGGTTGGTACGAATAACAGGGATGGCATGACCTTATCTCTAAACTCTCTCAACATGTTATATCGTCAAATTTTATCAATCAGTACTAATAGAACCAATGCCAATAGAATAAGTACCAATAGATAAACGCTAATAAATAAGGATGTTTATGAAGTCATCAGTTCGTTTTCGCCGTGTTCTTGCTGCCGTTACTCTGAGTTGTTTAAGTCTGAGCAGCATTGGAGCATTCGCCTCGGAATTTTCACAAAGCTACACTGCCTATAAACAAGCCGTAGCAGATAAAGACAATGAACTGGCGCTCAAGTATGCTCAGCAGGCTTATGAGCTGGGCTCGGTGGAGTTTGGGCCCGAAAGCCTCGATACTGCAACGTTAGCATTAAACTATGCGAGTGTACTCGAAGAGCAAGAGCAAAAAGAACTGGCCAATACGTTCTACCTGTTGGCGCTTGAAAGTTATCAATCAAAATATGGCGATGAAGCCATCGAGGTGTTAGACCCTCTTCTTGGCGCGGCGCACACGAGTTCAGAGCCTAAAACGGCAAAGTCTCTGTTTGAAGATGCCATCGACATTGCCTCAGGCGCAGAAAACCGGATATTACACGCCCACACCCTAAGCGCAGCATTTGCTACTCTTTCTAAAACCCGCCTCTACAACAGAACAATTCGTAATTATGCGCTAGATGCTTATGAGATCTACAAAGAAGAGCTTCCACAGGACTCGCTCACCAGAGTGAAAGCGGCCTACATCGCGGGTTCAATTTATTTCGTCGAGAAGAAAAACAGCAAAGCTATTCCTTTACTCAATGATGTCATACAACAATTTTCAGTACTCAATTATACCCATCCCTATGAACTGAAGGCACACGCGTATCTGGTCGAGTTGTATGAGCGTGAGGGGGAGAGCGACAAGTCCACCGAGCACTGCATCGCTATTGGTAGTATGCGTCCATGGCTCGATGATCAAGAGCAGATGCCGCTGTATCGTCATGAGCCTAAATATCCTTTCTCTTATGTTAAGCGAAGAAAAAGTGGCTGGGCCGAGGTCTCATTCACTGTCGATGAATCGGGTTTTGTGAAGGATCCTAAATTACTCGATTCAGCAGGAGGAAGTAAGTTCAGCGATGAATCGATCAAAGCCTTAAAACAATGGCGTTATGCGCCAAAGTTCGTCGATGGCTCGCCCATTGCTGAACAGAGCAGAGTCAGAATCGACTTTACAATCGAGTAGCATTAACAATATTTACTACCATATGAACACAAAAAAGCCGCTAACTGAGCGGCATTTTTGTGTGTAAGTGATTAAAACAGTTTGCTTCCCCAGCCGAGTTTGGTTCTTAATACATGAAAATAGTTATGCCCTTTAGGATGGATAAGCCTGAGGCGTTCATGGCTTCTTTTAATGATAATTTCATCGCCAGGCAGTACTGCTAATGTGACATGGCCATCACAACTCACCTCCAGATTATCACCGTTATCCGGTGATACCACCAGTTTTATGATGCTACTGGCATCGACCACGATTGGACGACAAGAGAGGGTATGAGGAAACATAGGAACCAGAATCAGCGCTTCAAGGTTCGGAGTCAAAATGGCTCCCCCTGCTGAGAGTGAATACGCGGTAGAGCCTGTCGGCGTGGATACAATCATGCCGTCGGCGCGTTGGCTGTACATGAAGTCATTATCGATATAAACCTCAAATTCGATCATGTGAGCCACTTTTCCCGGGTGAAGTACGGCTTCATTCACGGCGGTGTTGCTCGATTTCATATGGCCGTGGCGATGCACCTCGGTTTCGAGCAAGAATCTGTGTTCAGTCTCGAACTTTCCATCGAGCACTTCACTTAATACAGCCTCAAACGAATCGGGGGGAAGGTCGGTTAAAAATCCCAGGTTGCCACGGTTGACTCCAATGACCCCAATGTCAAATCTGGCTAACACTCGTGCCGCTCCCAGCATATTACCATCACCACCGACGACAATAGCGAGATCGCACTTAGCTCCAATCTCGAGCAGATCGACAGACACAGCCTGAGGTCCGATATCGGCAGCGACTCTCTCTTCTACCAGGATGTCGAAACCTTGCATCGTTAACCAGTGATGCAAACGTTTTAGGGTCAAGTTTGTGCCGTGGTGGTTAGGTTTACCAATTAGACCAATAGATTGAAACTTTTTGGGCATATTTATCTTAGTGCTAGGGCTTGAAACCTTGAATGTGATCCCCATATTATCCTCAGAGGACGTAGAAACAAAGTATTTTTAGTTGGAGTTAGAATGAGCAACGAGTCGAGTAAAGCGAAACAGAACCAAGTAGATGAAGCTGTTGAGGGTGAAATCGTTACTGATAGTGAGAGTAAATCAATCACAGATGATGCCAGTTTGATGGATGAACTTACTCAGGCAAATTTTCGAGTTGAAGAGCTAGAGCAGGCATTAGAAGCCGCGAAAGCCAAAGTTGATGAGCAAAAAGACTCAGTTATCAGAGCCGCAGCCGAGGTTGATAATATTCGTCGACGTGCCGCTATGGATGTTGAGAAAGCCCGTAAATTTGCTCTTGAAAAGTTTGCTAACGAACTTCTGCCAGTGATCGATAATATGGAGCGTGCGCTTCAGGGAACCGATGCTGAAGCTGAGGCAACTAAGGCTGTCTACGAAGGTGTTGAGTTAACACTGAAGAGTTTTGTCGGCACGGTTGAAAAGTTTGGATTGAAAGTGGTCAACCCTCAAGGCGAACCCTTTAATCCGGAGCATCATCAGGCCATTGGTATGCAACCAAGCCCTGAGTTCCCAGCGAATACTGTCATGATGGTGATGCAGAAAGGTTATATCCTTAACGATCGTTTGCTGCGCCCTGCAATGGTTATGGTGTCTCAAGGCGGACCCGCTGTAGATACACAAGCTTAACTTATACCAATCAGTATAAGAAAGTGATCTACTCAGAGTTATTTTTGGCAAACTAATTCAAGGCGAATAGCTGATGTAATGGTGCTCCCTTGTGAAGTTATTCAACGAGGAAGTAGGCAGCCAAAAAAACTCCTAAAAGGCGAGTTTTAGCGCTTCTGATGCTGTGTTAACGAGCTTAAACGTAGGACAACTATGCTCTTCACTCGCTGCCTTGTCTCAGAAGCGCTAAACTCTCGCTGAGCGATCACATCTTTATACTGATTGGTATTGTATTGAGGTCGAACCTTTTCCGAGGAACGGGGTCGGTTAATAATAAAAATATTGATAGTAAAAAGGACTGCATCTGCAGTCCTTTTTTATGTCTGGAACCCTGAAGGGAGAATTAGGTATATTTCCCATGGTCATTGATGTTCCATACATCATTATGACATTCCCACCATCCCTGGCGGTCTGATGGGTAGAAATATACTTTATGTCTGGAACCCTGAAGGGAGAATTAGGTATATTTCCCATGGTCATCGATGTTCCATACATCATTATGACATTCCCACCATCCCTGGCGGTCTGATGGGTAGAAATATACTTTATGTCTGGAACCCTGAAGGGAGAATTAGGTAT
>SDWK01000878.1 GCA_004195335.1 Shewanella sp. | reverse complement strand
ACACAGTCAATGTCGAAAAGTTATCTCAAGGCGGAACTGCAAGATCTCAGGGCGGAACAGCTAGATAAAAAAGCCACAACACACAAATTATGGCTTATCTCTGTTATATCAATCGAATACGCAATAATCTAATACCAATCGATAAAACCACTAGCATCTACAGAGTGGGTTAGTAAAAAAGCTGATCCGCAACGAAAGGGTTTTTATCCCGTTCATTACCGAAGGTAGAAATGGGACCATGACCCGGCACAAACTCAACCTCACGACCTAAAGGCCAAAGCTTTTTAGTGATCGAATCGATAAGGTCCTGATGACTCGAACGAGGAAAATCGGTTCGGCCAACCGAACCATGGAACAGGACATCTCCAACCCATGCCGTTTTATCGGTTTCTGAATAGAAAACCACATGACCTGGAGTGTGACCAGGGCAATGCAGTACTTTCAACGTCTGTTCGCCGACACTGACACTTGAACCATCGTCAAGGTATTCATTGGGGAGCAGTACTTCACACGCCGGAAAGCCAAAATCACGACTCTGGTCGGGCAGGGTTTCGAGTAGGAAGCTATCGTCCTTATGTGGGCCTAAGATCGAAACACCCAAATGTTCAGCCAGACGTTTTGCAGCCCCAACATGATCGATATGGCCATGGGTCAGAAGCACTTTTTCGACTGTGACTCCGAGTTTGTGCACTTCGGCTAAGATACGCTCCAGATCACCACCGGGGTCGATCACAGCAGCTTTCATGGTGATATCACACCAGATCAGGCTGCAATTTTGCTGGTAAGGCGTAACGGGAATAATCTGATACTTCATTGATTCATGCCTGCACTTATTAATCGTATTAAGTTGCGCTTCTGCCAAAGGAGTTCGTTTAGCTCAAAGAGTCTATTTCGTTTAGCTAAAGTATTAAGTTTGCATCCGCTAAAAGTAAAGATTACGTCAACTGCATCGATTTCTCTAATAACTCTTCACAAAAGTTTGAACTGAGGTGAACCTTGGCTGATTAAACTCTGATTTGTTCTGAGTCAAATTTTGTATACAATCCCAACCAATAACAATAACGACCAAGGTACACATGAAACCTGACTTAACTTTCGCGGGCTTAACCGCCATTAAGCACACTTTTACGCTACCACTCGACTATGCCGAGCCTAACGGTGAGCAAATCCAGGTATTTGCCAGAGAACTTTCAAGCCCAGAAAATCTTGGGAAAGCCCTCCCCTTTATCGTCTTCTTTCAAGGTGGTCCCGGCTTTGGTGCAGTGCGCCCCGCCGCGAATGGGGGCTGGATAAAGCGCGCCTTAAAAGAGTTTAGAGTGCTTCTGTTAGATCAACGTGGTACCGGACTTTCCACCCCAGTAAACTATATCAGTTTAGCCCATATGAACTCGGACGAGCAGGCCGATTATTTAACCCATTTCAGGGCCGACAATATTATTCGCGACGCCGAAGCTATTCGCTCAGAACTCTGTCCCGGTGAAAAATGGAGCATCTTAGGCCAGAGTTTCGGTGGCTTCTGTGTGCTGAAATATCTAAATGATGCACCATCGGGTCTGAGTGAAGCCTACATTACAGGCGGACTCCCCTCACTGACACGCCATGCAGACGAGGTTTATCAGGCGACGTACAAACGGGTATTAGCCAAGAACGAAGATTTTTTCACACGCTTTAGCGATGCCCAAACCTTGGTGAGTCAACTGGCGAAGCATATCAGTGAGAATGAAGTAAGAATTGCCACCGGCGAGCGACTCACCGTTGAGATGCTGCAACTATTGGGCATCAATATTGGCATGGAGCAAGGGCCTGAATCTGTCTATTACCTGCTCGAACACGCCCTGATGGAGACAAAATCTGGCACAGAGGTTAATCCACTATTTTTGGCTCATTTTTGCCAATTGTTGGATTTTAATACTAACCCGATTTTTGCTCTACTTCATGAAAGTATCTACTGCCAGCAATCTGCATCGAATTGGTCAGCCCAGCGTGTACGCAGCCAATATGATGAGTTTAATTACAACCTTGATAAGCCATTCCTGTTTACCGGAGAGATGGTGTACCCTTGGTTTTTCGAGCAGTTCACTAACCTCAAACCCCTCAAGCATGCCGCGAATCTATTAGCGACCAAAACGGATTGGTCTGTACTCTATGATCTTAATACGTTAGCCGATAACTCAGTGCCAGTTGCAGCCGCTATCTATAGCGAAGATATGTTTGTCGAGATGAACTACTCTCTGGAAACGGCCAAACAAGTGGGTAAGCTAAAATACTGGCTCACCTCAGAGTACGAGCATAATGGCATACGTATGGATGGCGAGCATATTATGGATAGGCTTATCGCGCTCAACCGCGGACAACAGTTAAGGTAAGCAGGTTTAGTCATCAAGCTATCTTGGTTAATAATCCTGTCACCAAGGCATTGGTGGCAGAATAATTCTTGTTGTTCCGTGGAGCTTAGTTTGCAGGCTGTTATGGTGCAAAATACTCAGTACTCAGAGTAGAATAAAACCGGACCAGTATAGGACTTACATGGCCTGCGACTGAAATGTTAATCGACATCCTTGTTACTCTTTGCTTCAGCGGCAAGCTCATCGGTTGAAATCGTTATCTTATAATCCACGCCATGACCTTCTACACTGCTGCAATGAATCTGCCCTTTGAATCTTTTGGTGATAATATTATAAACAATATGCATACCTAAACCACTGCCTCCACTACCTAACTTCGTCGTAAAAAAAGGCTCATAGATCTTATTAACTTGTTCCGGAGTCATCCCTTTACCCTTATCTTGGTATTCAATTATCAGATTATCATCGGCTAAAAATGCCTTAATCATAATCTCGCCGGTCTCGAGTTCATCGAATCCATGCAAAACTGAATTAATCACAAAATTATTAATGATTTGAGAAAATAAACCGGGCTCTGAATCTAAAGACAGCTTTTCACTAATGT
>SDWK01000624.1 GCA_004195335.1 Shewanella sp. | reverse complement strand
GGAGCGCAAAGGGCCAATACGTTTTTCTACCATGGCGACGGCCTTCGGTGTGGCGATTCCGGAAATCTTCAAGCGATGAGCGTTACCCCAGGATTTCCAAGCGCGCGTAGGTCGAAAGCAGCGGGTTAAGAAGTGCCATGGGCTCTTGATATTGTAGCGTTTAACGACCCAATCATAGCCATCAACTTGAACGCGCACAACGGTAGAGGTGTTACCGCTTTTAAGAATTTCCCCCTGTTGCATAAAGGCATCCGGATCAGAGAGAAAATGGTCCAAGGTTTCTCCCTGTGTATCCCTTCGAGATATTGTTACCTGCCCTGCCCTCTTTGTCCGGATAAACTCACTACAAGTCCGATAACTTTTCTTCACGTACTTATGCCGTCGCCAGCGTCTAATCTTAGGCAGGTCCAACGTCAAACGGGCCAAAAGTTGCTCAGCAGATAAGTCTCGTTGCTCAGCATAGTGTCGGGTGGATTCAACCATCAGGGAATCGAAGCTTGGAGGCAGTTGGGCAAAAAGAAGGGCCAGATTTCTACTGCTGGATTTCAGGTCAAGAGGCGCATCGTTATTTTCGGTAGAGATGGTATCTCCATCGATGGCATAAAGCTGTTTACCAGAACATAAAAAGTTCTCCAGATGCAGGTCCTCTTGTACCAGGCCCTTATCGTGCATCACACCTAAGAGTGAAACTAATTGATTTAAAAAATTACTCTTCGACTCCAGAGTTGAAAACTTATTCCATACAACAAGTGCGGTCTGTGCATCAGGAAGAAAATCAAAAACTAAAACCAGTGTATTATCGGTGAACCGTCCGGAAAAAAGTAGTTCCGGAGTGGGGATATTCGCACTTTTCAGTGTTTCGACTCCGTCCTTCTCACGGGTCCAATGGCGGCGGGAGCTTTTGGGATCGATGAATATTTTGATAATTACAGAACGTTTTTGCCAGGAGCCTTTGTATACCAGACGTTTCCTTGGGAGACTTCGCAACAACTGCTCGCACCTGATGGAATTGTCTCCTGCGAAATCTTTGAGGGCGATCATAAATGGTGGCGTATTTGAGAAATAATTCATAGCAATCAGCGGTACTTTTGAAAACACAGAAACCTTTAGTCGAGAACAGTTAAGTCGGCATCCACAGCTTGTCAGACCCGACCTTCAGTTGAGACCACTTTTTGCAACTCGGCCAAAAAATCTGGTTTGTAGGACTCTGGCAAAGAACTGGTCGAAAAGTAGATGTCAATAAACCTGTCCACGCCAAAAGCCTTTATAGACTCCTGGTCAGCTTTGTACCTTGCAAGATGCTTGAAATTTCTCAGACGCATCCCCCGGGGAAGGCCATCGGAGGTAATCTTCATGTCCGCAAAGTCTATCAACCCCAGTTTGTCCAAGTTGCTCGAAACAATCACGTTGTTAAAATGAATAGACCTGAAGAAAACGCCTTTGTCGTGCAATTCTGCAAAAAAAATGGCAAAACTCTCCATGGCGCCATCGAAATGAGACTGACTTTGCAACACAAACCTGAGAGTCTCCCCGGGGATAGGTCGATACTTGACCAGGGTTCTTTTAATTGGTGGACAATAGAACATATCCACGACGTCAACTGTATGGATACCAAGCTTCTTAAGGACCTGTGCATTCTTAACAAACCGGGAGGCGTAAGGTTTTATGAGCGCAGAAGAGACGACCCTCTTCTGGCGAAAAATCTTGATGATGTGTCCATCTGAAGTTTCGAGGACCTTGAGACCGTGTCCGTCCTCCTCCAGAATTACAGAGTTGTCGACCAGTCGTTGATATTCATTCAAAGTGAGAGGTTTCAAGGACGGTGTTGTCTCCCGTTCGAAGTGAACATGCTGTTATTCAGCTTTTTGGCTAAAAAGCCCTTTTTCAACCAAATCACAGAGGATATGAATCATAACCAGATGTGCTTCCTGAATTCTGGGGGTTTCAGTGCTCGGGACGGTCAGGTTGAAATCACTTATTGAAGCAATCTCTCCACCATCGCGACCGAGCAAGCCTATGGTTATAGCTCCAATATCTTTACCGACTTCAAGGGCGCGTTTGATGTTCTTGGAATTTCCACTAGTGGAGAGACCGATCAAGACATCGCCAGGTAATGCAAGTGCCTCAACTTGCCTTTTGAAGACATCATCAAAACCGTAATCGTTGCCGACAGCTGTCAGGATCGATGTATCGGTTGTCAGAGCGATCGCCGGGAGGGCTTTGCGTTCCAGAAGGAAACGGCCGACCATCTCCGCAGCAAAATGCTGCGCATCAGCGGCAGAACCACCATTTCCCATAATCAAAATTTTGTGACCAGCCTGCAGAGCATCAATCAGAATCTGGGCACATTCTGCAACAGGCGATACCAGGTTATCGCCGACCATCTTGATCACTTCGATATGTGATTTCAGCTGACGATGTATATCTTCAACCATCATTTTTCCCTTTCAAACATCACGCAACCTGTTTACGTCCACTCAGCATGTCGATGATAACAAACTTTTTCAAAAGTTAACCGTAATGCTTCTGAAACTTCTTATATAGCTTGATTGCTTTCCTATCTATCATAGCCCAAAAGTTGCTGGAATTTTTAACAATTTCCCTGAGGAGGCGATTCTCATAGAAACACATAAAACGTAACCGATCCCGAACTGTCAGCCCGGCATCCAAGCTCGAAAAATGTAACCCGGCCATATCTTTCTCCAACCAGTGAAGCGGTACCTTGCCGCGCACCTGAGTACGATGCAGATCAATCACGTACAATGGGGGCTCGACATCACCTCGCTTTTGATCCAACCAACTTTTCGGCAAAAGGAAATGACATATATAGAAATCCCGGTGGTTCACTCCATTTTGATGCATCGTCCTGGCTATCGTTGCAACCTTCTTAATAAGCAAGCGCTTCATGGGCGCAGGTAAATTCTTGTATTTGCCTTCCAGGACGAGTTCTTCCA
>SDWK01000357.1 GCA_004195335.1 Shewanella sp. | reverse complement strand
AAGTGGAATGCCTGAGAGGCTCACATAGTGCGGCTGATGTTTAAAGCAAAGGGCAAAGCCCTTTATGCTGCGTTACATGCTTTCGATATAGAATAACTATAAGCTTCAAACATCCACCTTGCCTACAGCGCCTTGAACTCCCGCTGAAAGAACACATATTTAGTAGGATTGATATTTAAATAACCTATTTGAGTCATGTATTTAACTATACATTATTTTACGTGAAGTAGAACATTTTAGCGTGAAAGTGAAATAAAAAATTAAATCTAAATGGTAAGACTCTGAAAGCAAGGATTAACGGTGTTGGAGGCCGAATATGAAGGGGAAATGCATGAAAAAAGATCGAACAAGAAAGAGACACAGCATATTTTTTAGAAAAATAGCTATATCTCCCTCTACTTTATCTCGCAATAGCGCTATTACCAGCAAGAGTATTGAGTGCTTCGAAGTTAATAATTGTGATGTATTTACCTTTAACTTCGATCAAATCGGCTTTTTGGAAGCGTCCAAGTAGGCGACTAATGGTTTCTACGGTGAGACCCAGGTAGTTACCGATATCACCACGAGTCATGGTAAGTCTGAACTCTTTTGGTGAAAATCCACGACTGCCAAAACGGTTAGCCAGGTTACTGATGAAGGCAGCCAGTCTCTCTTCAGCATTCTTTTTACTCAGGAGAAGTATCATCTCCTGATCGCTTTGGATTTCATTGCTCATTAAGCGCATGATCTGCTGTCTTAGCTTTGGCATTGTGCCACTGAGATCATCAAGAGTCGTATAAGGAATCTCACAAACCATTGAAGTCTCAAGGGCTTGAGCAAAACTTTGGTGTATCTGAGAGTGGATGCCGTCAAAACCTATCACATCACCAGCCAAGTGGAAACCAGTGATCTGCTCATCACCTTGCTCTGTAATAGTAAAGCTTTTGATGGTGCCTGAGCGAATGGCATAAAGAGATTTTAAAGGGTCACCAGACTTGAATATCTGTTCACCTTTTTGGATTGGCTTTTTTCTTTCGATAATCTCATCGAGACGATCGAGTTCGGTGGTATTGAGTGTAAAAGGAATACACAAGGTTCCCATACTGCAATCATGACAATGAATGGCACATCCGGGAACTGTCGATCGACGACTTTTATTGTTGTCTGTCATAGTGTCTCTCAAATTTCTCTATTACGCATATGTTAAACTAATTTAATAAGCTGAGCTAGTTCAGTTGAGCAAATGCAATGTACAAAGTTTGTAAACCAAATATGACCAAGACAAGACCACTGACCAGTCTTACGGTTCTATTTTGAACCCAGCGCCCGAAGACATTGGCCGCAACACCAGCACTGAGCAAGGCTGGAAGGGTACCTAGGCCGAAAGAGGCCATTATCAACGCCCCCTGAGATGCTGAGTTTGCCGCAACGGCCCAAGTTAATGTACTGTAAACTAAACCACAAGGAAGCCATCCCCAGAGCATACCGCCGATAAATGCTTGTGGTAGTGTCTTAACAGGCACCATTCGGCTCGCAATGGGCGATAAAAACCGCCATAAAAATTTACCTACGCGTTCGATTTGTACAATACCAGACCAAATTTTTGCAATGTATAAACCCGTCGCAATCATCATAAAACCAGCTATAAGCCGTAAAGTGATGAGATATAAGTCAATATCAAACAGCATACCTAAAGCGCTTGCAGAACCTCCTACAAGTGCACCAGCTAAGGCATAACTTAATATACGGCCAACATTATAGGTAAACAGAAAACGCAGTTGTAAAGCTAATTGGTTTTGATTTGCTGAGCGGGGGAGTTGAGATGAAAAGGCACCGATTAAACCACCACACATGCCAATGCAGTGGCCAGCCCCCATCAGACCGACCAAGAAGGCACCTGTAACGGTATAATCAATCAAGATGGAGATGACTCATCATCTTTAGCTTTTGGCGCTGGTTCTACATCATCGTCGAATAGTATGGAAACACTCTGCCTGTCGAGATCGTCAAACTGTTCAGATTTTACCGCCCAAAAAAAGATCCCTATTGCGATAAGAACAAACAACATGGCTATCGGGATCAACACATAGATAATACTCATAAACGAACCCTTAATAATCTCAGACTATTACCAACCACAATAAGAGAGCTTGCAGACATCCCTAAGGCGGCAATATAAGGTGCTACATGGCCTGTAACGGCCAACGGGATTATAAACAGGTTATAACCTAGTGCCCAGTATAAATTCTGCTTAATGATCTTATCAGCTAACTTTGCAACGGTCACCGCATCGTTAAAACGTGACAGGTGATCGCCAAGCAAAATCAAATCTGCACTATTTTGGGTGATTGCAGACCCACTGCCCATAGCAACCGACAGATTGGCGCCTGCCAAAACCGGGGCATCATTGATACCATCACCAAACATCGCAATAGAGGCATTCTTTTGAAATTTTTGAATCAGGCTCAGCTTATCTTGCGGCTTTAACCCTTTATGAACATCGGTAATACCAATTCTGTCAGCAACTTCGTCAACATGTATCGAGCTGTCACCACTGGCTACTGACACTTTACAGCCTTGCGCTAACAAGGTTTGCACCGTTTGCTTGGCATCAGATCTGATCGCATCAACCAACGTGAACCTTGCAAGGACAACATCATCTTGAGCCAGATAGACAGCTTGTGATTGCTCACCAGTAACCTTGATAAACTCGGCGCTTCCGATCCGGTAATCGATATTATTAATCTGACCACTTAGGCCCAAACCTACAAAACTCTGTAGCTGAGTCACTCTCAGTTGTTCATTTTTGAAGGACTCGAATGCCTTTGCTATCGGGTGTTGAGAACTGGCCTCGAGTGCGGCAGCAATTTCAAGCACTTGGGTTTTATCGAGTTGACCAAAGAGCTCTGTCTCTGTGATGGTCAGAGTGCCACAGGTGAGGGTGCCCGTTTTATCGAATACAACATGATTTATTTTCGTGA
>SDWK01000080.1 GCA_004195335.1 Shewanella sp. | reverse complement strand
ACTCTATTTATATTAAGTGAAGCTATTGCTTCTTTGTATGTAAAACAGAGGATGCTTGCATGAAGAGACAAAAAAGAGATCGTTTAGATAGAGCTTTTTCGAAAGGATTTCAGGCTGGAGTTGGCGGCCGCTCAAAGGAGAATTGTCCTTATTCGACACTTGACTCTAAGTCACAATGGTTAGGGGGTTGGCGTGAAGGGATAGATGGCCGAATAACTGGCTTATTCAATAAATAACGCAGCATTTTGCCCTCCGGTCTCACCCTATATTGATATAAGTGAGCTAAGAGGGCATTTTTATGGACGACAAAAAATTGTTAGAATGAAGAAGTATCGGTGAATATACCCACTTTGAGATCTTTTGCACTGTAGATCTCACGTCCGTCAACTTCCATCGTCGCATCGGCAATTCCCATTACCAACTTTCGGTACACTTTACGTTTAATGGTTAGCTTATAAGTCACCTTCTGTGCATCAGGTAGTACTTGGCCTGTAAACTTCACTTCACCTACGCCTAATGCGCGCCCTTTGCCTTCAGCGCCTTCCCAACCCAGAAAAAAACCGACCAGTTGCCATAATGCATCTAAACCCAGGCAACCAGGCATAACAGGATCGCCTGAAAAATGACAACCGAAAAACCATAGCTCAGGGTTTATATCAAGTTCAGCTACAATTTCTCCCTTACCGAATTCACCGCCATCAGCATTAATTTTGGTTATCCTATCCATCATCAACATGTTGTCAATCGGCAAACGTGGAGAGTTTTTACCAAATAACGCTCCATGGCCGCACGCGATTAGGTCTTTTTTATTGAAACTGTTAGCTTTACTCATCGATATACTTCACTTCAGCAATTTTTATAACTCAAGACTAGCGAACACGTGTAAGCTAAACAACTCCGATCAGCTGAAAAATCCTAATTTTTCGACTAGCTTCGCAAAAAAACTCTTCTCTTCGTCCTGATAACCCGCTAATCCTGCGAGACGGCACTGAACTAATCCATATAGTGAATCATCTGGGAAGTTATTTTCTTCATCTGCAATACCTGCAGTGATATTCATTAGTCGCTCAACGGCTTCATCGATATGTTCAATTTCATATAGATGAAACTTATCCGCAGCAATGGCTTCTATCAATGGAGAGGTGAGGTTCAGTTGTTGGGTATTTGATTTTGGTATCATGACGCCTTGGGTACCGGTTAGTCCTCGGCGTGAACATAGGTTGAAGAAACCTTCAATTTTTTCGTTAACACCGCCGATGGCTTGCACATTTCCGAATTGGTCGATCGCCCCAGTTACCGCTATACCTTGATCGATAGGTTTTTCTGTTATAGCTGAAATCAGGCTGCAATATTCAGCAAGTGATGCACTGTCTCCATCGATCTCTTGATATGATTGCTCAAAAACGATGTTTGCATTCAAATGTAAAGGTGCATCTTTACCGAAGATTCGATAGAGACAGGAAGAAAGGATCATCATTCCTTTTGCATGAATATTGCCACCTAGTTCGGATTTTCTTTCGATATCGGCAACCTCACCATCACCATAATGGACTGAAGCTGTGATCCTCGCTGGCTCGCCATAACTGTATTCGACAGTCTCCAGTACCGTGAGGCCGTTTATTTGGCCGACCCTAAATTCATCGGTGGGTAAGTTAATAAATTTGTCGTCAAAATTTTGGGCCGATAGCATTTCAGAAGCATTATGGCGACTTTGATGTTTTTGCAACGCATGAACAATAGATTCACCAGTCACTTCCTTTTGCCCGGAGTAAGCCTGAGCCTGAGCTAACAGCTGTCCAATTTGCGATGATAGCAGTGATAATCTTTGTTGATGGTCAGCTATCTTGGCACTGTATGAGAAGAGCGGAATTAGGGCCGATTGCGATAGGGTAACACCTACGCCAGAGGCAACGGCTAATAACCAGCGGGCGTAATCATCTTCACAATGAGGACCTAAATCGAGTTCGTTAACCATCTCTCCGAGTAGCGGAAAATGTAATGAGAATTGAGGCTCTTCAACCCAACAGATACTAAATTGTGTACTGGAGCCGACAAGCACTATCTTACAATTTAAAGGAAGAGAGGGCAGTGTGGAATGAACACGGTACTCTCTATGCGTTAGTATTTCTAACAGGAGATCCCATAGTCCTTCACGTTTCCAGAGTGATTCGGCGCAAATGAACAGATAGTGACATTGCGCGAGCGCTCCGGGGATATACTGGGTCTTATTATTACCTGTTTCATTATTTGTTTGAGCGAGTCTTCCGACGAGATCAGTACGCTTAATATTACCGGAAAGGTATTGATAGGATTGATTTTTGGTTGAGAATATATCCCCAAGGGCAGCTGAATCGTCGCTTTTCCAATCAAAGGTTAACTGTTTGTTGTTTACTGCTTTATGTAAATATTGATCTTCTTGAGCACCCAAGTTAAGTGTGAGTGCCTTGATGAATCCAAATCTATCGATTCCCGGAAAATCGGCAAGGAACATATGCTGATTTGATGTTTTTGTCAGTAGCTCAAATGCATCGATGATTCTTTCCTGACCTAATAATAAACTTTGAATATTAGGTTCAATTTCACAGAGTGTTGGAATTTTATGATGGGGAGACAATGCAGAAACTGGAATGGTGTTTGAATTCATATAGCAAGTGCTACTTAATAATAAACAGATTAACAATAATCCAATTTTAGCACATCTTGATCCTAGCCCATATCCTATTTGCTGCTTTAGTGGTTTATCGGGCTGGTATCTCACTCATTTTACATCAATAATTAATCGATTTGGATACAAGATAGCCGCTTGAAGCTTTAAACAGAAATAATGGTTTACATCAAACAGGGATACTTATAGTATTTGCCTCGTTCGGAGAGATGGCAGAGTGGTCGAATGCACCGGTCTTGAAAACCGGCACGGGTTTATAGCCCGTCTAGGGTTCAAATCCCTATCTCTCCGCCACAT
>SDWK01000258.1 GCA_004195335.1 Shewanella sp. | reverse complement strand
CAGATTGACGAGATTGCATATAGAGCATTTCCTGTCTTTGAGTGATGTGTTGACCAGGCAAGTTGACCTCCTTTGAGTTTCAAGGAGGTCAACTTATCTGAAGAAGCACTCAACCGGCCACGTTAATTGACGCGGGACCGGACAGGATAATTGTCGTCGAATAATAGCCTTTACCTGAAAGAAGTTTCCTTTGATCTTTGAAGCAGGTCCAGATCAGCTCAGCTCCTTTGACCTTCAGGTGGCGTTGCACCATCATCTGCAGCATGCCGCGCATCTTATCTAACTGCTCTTTATCTAGGGCCGAGTACCCTGTGCGGGTCATGGCATACTTGCCAAGTTTCTGTACATATGGGTTGTCTTCCATGGTGATCAGGTCTCTTGCCTCGGCAAGCAATGCCATTTCAGAGCGTAGGCCGATGCTCTCATTGTCTATGTATTCGAAGTCTATTCCGTGTTTGAGCAAGTAAGAGTGCAGTACGCTGGCCTTAAACATGTAGGTACAAATTGTTGTCTTTTTGGCACAAGTCAGCAAGGTAGTTGGTAGTTCCCATGCCCAAAACTGACCGCGAAAGTGATACAGCCTCCCTTCCTCACACAGCAGTTTGATGTTTTCATACTTTGATTGAGCGCCGATAGCAGATGTCCAATGTACAAGGTGGTTCTCTGGATTTACCTTGGTAGTAATTGCAAGAAAGGGGAGATCTCCTTTTCTGATCTCCGTGAACGTTTGGATAGCGTCTAGGGCTTCATCAATGATGACCTCATACCCTTGCTGCTCAATCAAGGCGACAGTCTCTTGGTCAATCACTAAATAAAGAGCATGGGTACAGGCCACATTTTTACCTGCCGCCAGAAGTCTCTTGAGCGATTCTCGTTTCGATGGCCTGCTTGCTGGACTCTGGAAGTCGGCTGCAGGGCAAGCTGTATGGACACGCCCTCTCCGTTGTTTCTCTTGAGCTTCAGGGTTGCGGTCTTTGGCATCAGGGTCACCCACCTCGGCGAGGAAGGGAGCTACATACAGGAACCGGGTGCCGACCTCTGATGCCGATCGCCTCTGGATTTCATCGAAGATATAGGTTGTTTTACCTGCTCCCATCATTGCGTCAAGAATTTGGATGCGAGGTGGTGTGATGCTTGGTGTTGCTGACATAGTAGCGCCTTTCCCGTGCTGTGCACGGATGGATATGACCTATCTGTAGGTCGATAGTGCTCGGGCCGTTGGCCTGGGCGGGGCAGGGGTGATGCTTTTTTAGAACTCTTTTAACGAATTGATACGTAAGTCCCTGAAATTGTTTGTATTTTTATGTGTTTGCGGAAGTTGTGATGGCAGTATTTCTTCGCTGTTAGGTGTGGCGTGATGTGGTGAGGGTTTGGAGAAAAGAGTTTCTGTATATCTATAGGGGTGCCCTAATTCTAAGTGGTTGATGTTTGGTCGTTTTGTTGAGGGCCCTGACTGCCGAGAGGGGCAAGGATGTCGTAGTGTGGGACGGCGAAGGATATAACGTCCTCACCCCTCTCTGAAGGAGACTAGGACGATTCTCTGGACGTTTTTTGGGGTGACAGGGGTTGCCCTGCGTTGCGAAAAATAATCGACTACAGGCCGGATTTCTGTCATGCGTTATTGGATCGCGCATGGTTTAGAGTGCCTCAAGGGCTTGCTGATTGGGCGGAAGGGGGGAGGCTAGGATCGAGGATTAGTGAATAGCCCGCACGGAACAGCAGATCAATTTTGACATCCGTAGTTTGCCACTGACGACAAGAATGCTGCCCTTCGCTCGATAGGGACGAGGGCACAGGTAATCGGCTCAGGTGGTGCGCAGGGAAGCCAGAGGGGTGGAATTGCTCACCAATGTTTAGGGAGAGGTATGGCCTCCTCCGCCCTCCATCACAGCGCGTAAGCCCTCAGGGGGCCACAGGGCACTATTTTGCAGTTGATGGGCAAAATACCTAGCCGTAAGGGAGGGCCGCCTAAGGCGAATTTAGAAGTTCCGACCTTTGAAGTACGAATCCACGCAGCCCGAGTAGCCTTAATGAGCATGGGGCTTGCAGAAAAATCATACATGTTTCTCTGATAGGTGGTTCTAATTCCAAGTGCCTGATTTTCCAGGAAATTAGATTTAGGCGGTGATGGTGTAAAGACAGGCAAATGATTGATGCGTGAAGAGTAAAGAGCGCAGGCTCCTCCGCAACCCTAGGCCACTTCCCGAAAATTAATAGGAGCGGAATACGAAGCCGAATCTCGACCGAGAAGCATTGCCCCATATTGCGAGAGAAGGTCACTCACAGGGCAAATGCGGGGCTCAAAATTTATGATTTGCAATACCGCAAAGACTGAATAACGGATATGGTGACAGTGGAAAATAAGTATGGTCAATTGTTCCTTTGAGGAAGCAGCTCAATTTTTTTAATCGTATATACATTGTCAATGAGGGCAGATTGGTGGCATCGACTAGTTTTGCGTCTCTAATTAATTACTGTATGAGTTGCTCGGTGTTGGGGTATTATCGAAAAGTGTGTTTTGAAAAATAATAACTGCCAGATGGGGGCCAATTGGTTCGCTGGCTTTTTCTTTAGCTGTCTCAGGAAATAATGAATTATCTGTCTGGAAGGAGGCTAGGTGCCTAAATCACGTGTTGCTATTCCTGTTGTGGTCTTGTCTCGTCTAATAAAAGGCTTTCGATCTGCTGTGGGTGGAGCAAAAGAAACTTGGAGCCAAGCAAATGCACTGGCGAATCAAACAAGTTCAAAAAAGAAGAGTGAGTGGGATGAAAAGAATGAAGCACTAGCCTATTTTATGCATACGCAAGAGCTGTTGCTGCGCGCAGGCGGGAGTGATCTTCAGTTAGATAATGAAAAAGAGAAAAATAGGTATATTCACTTTGTCTTTGGCGCTATAGATCAATTGTCCAAAACGATTAAGGACAGCGAAAGGTGCGAGACGTGGGCCATGAGTTCGATGCAGGTTCAAGCAACCCT
>SDWK01000252.1 GCA_004195335.1 Shewanella sp. | reverse complement strand
GGGAAGCACACCGTCATATATGACAAATTGAACATTATTGTCTGTTAATTTTTGTTGAATACTGTCTAAAAGCCCCAGTTTGAGCAGAACCGTGTCGGTAACAATTAACACCTTACGACTCCCCATCTGAGCGATTGCTTCGCACAGTTCCAGTGACGAACCTGAGCCGGTAAACAGCGTTGGCTTAGGCATCGGAATGATCTTGGCTGCCATTTTTAACACATTCATATAGCCCTTGTAGGCCATTACCTGAAGAGGAAATATCATATTTTTGGTGTTTTGATTCATAGTGAGTGTCTCTGTCTTAATACTTATTCAGGTTTCTGGCAGGGCCATGCCTAGATATTAAAAATGGTATAACTTTCAATGAGCATCTGTGAATATTCATCATACTGTCGAGTATCAACACTAACAGGTTAAGAGAAGATGAGAAGTGAAATCGCAAAATGATTGTAGCGTCAGGTAAGTTCTTCGCGATAGAGATTAATGATCATTTTTGGTGCTAATTCAGCAGATATATTAAGCATCTCTGATCGTTGTTATCTGCCAATCATCTTGATTGCCCCCAATGGTTGCTGGATGGGACATAGGAGGGGTATTCGAAGTGGCCTATCAGATATCTAGGTGGATTTATCCATAGATAGAAGGCAGCGTGAGCTACCTTCTTTGGTATACCAGAGAACTTGTGCTCCGATTATTTAAACACTTTCTTTTATAAAGGTAAGATCATCTTAAGCCATAGCTTGTTACCTTCGGTCCTGTTTTCGACCCACATCTCCTCTTGATACTTGGCTTCTACACTCACATTGCCATAGTCATATTTTATGCTTGGACCTATCGCCAGAACTTGTCCCTTATTGCCATCGGGATCAGTAACCCCAGCACCACTGTCTGAGGTTGTTTGCTTGTAAACGTAACCGCTGACACCCAATGTCCAAGGACCTGTATGGTATGCCACTGCGTAATCAACATGAAACTCCTGACCGGATTTGTAATCGGTATCGCTGTTCTCGGTATTAAAGTCGTACATAAATTTACCCGAAAACTCCATCCCATAGTCAGTGATATACGAAGCGGCTAAGATAGGCTCAATGGTCCAATAGTTTCGACCCAGATTAGCCAAGTTGTGCTTGTCATAATCTCCGCTTGGAACGACAAATTCTAGACCTGTGGCAACATGCCAGTTTTTTGAATGCCAGGCGAGAACCAATGGCGAAAATGCAATATCTCCCAAGCCACTCTCACTGCTGCTGATCGTACTGGCAGGCGAATGGGTATCCAACATGGCGCTGACGTGAAGCAGTGGGGCGGCAATATATGTTCCATAATTAGCGCCAAACAATTTATGCTCAGTCATATAAACAAAACGGGAGACATTCGCCGAAGCATTGATTTTCAGATCAACAGGTAACTGCGCACCATCGGCGTTATAGTGGGTCGTGTAGTTGACGTAATAAAACCCTGGAGGTGGCATCGCCCCCGCCATGATGCCTTCCGCACCGTTAGGGTAAGCACCGCCGCCACCTTCGGTAGCGCTGGCGACTCCAGTAAATAGTCCCCCAATACTAAAGCTAACCAGTAATATATTACGGATACTTTTAGATAATTTACTATGCATCTTATTGTTCTTCCCGAATATGATAGATGATTCAGGGAAGGGCAGCCCCCTCCCTGAGATGCTAATTTAGGGGGTTATTTTGCGGCTTTCAGGGCACTGGCTCCTGCCACACGACCGGAATAGACGGCGAAGCCATAAGCATGTCCCGAAGCCCAAAGGGTATAGGTATCGCCATACAGGCCGCCGACATCACACCCACCGGCATAGAGGCCGGAGATGGGCTTGTTGTCACTCCCCAACACTTCCATCTTGGTATTCACGCTTAATCCGCCGATTGACGTAAAGTGATATGGCATCATCTTTACCGCATAAAGTGACCCTTGATTAAGGGGTTTAAGCCATCTATGTTCCTTGACAAACTCTGGGTCATAGCCATTTTCAGCGTAGGTGTTGTAGTTGCTATAGGTTTTCTTTAGCACATCAACAGGCACACCGATCTGTTTAGCAAGCGCTTCGATTGATTTACCCGTTTTAAAGCCATCGCTGTTTACAGCAAGTGCATTGTTGATTTCGGTGCGAAGCCCGGTCAATTTTGTGGTCACAGGCACGATTACACCGACGCCATTATCAACCCCAGCTTGTGCGGCATAATCGACGGCTGCATCATCAAAGATGGCCCAAGCCATATCACCATGTTCACGGCCAACGGCATTGGCAGCTTGAGCAAAGCTGAAGGCAACGGCCTCATTGGCAAAACGCTTACCAGAGCTGTTTACCCAAAGGTTCGTTGGCTGCCATGTCATGGTATTGATCCCCTGCAGCGGGATAATGCCTTTACCTCTAGCGCCCAGGAATGGCATCAGAGTCTCACCTTCGGTATCGGCGCCTACATCTTTTGCCATCTGTATGCCGTCGCCAGTCTTATTTAGCGGCAGTGCGGGTAAGAATGTTTCCGGATCATATTCAGTCCACTTAGCAATTTTCTCCTTACTGTTACCAAAACCACCTGTTGCAATAACAACGGCCTTGGCATTCAAGGTGATCTTGTTGCCCTTATGGTCAACGGCCTCGACACCGGTCACTTTACTGTCGCTGTAAATCAGCTTCTTAGCAGGTGTTCTTAGTAATATTTGAACGCCTAACTTTTTGGCTTTCTGTTGCAGTGCAGAGATGAGTGCGCCACCATGAACAAATGGCTTTTTCTCTTTGATGATATGCCAGACTCTGGGTTCTGTCGGTGAGATTTGAATAAGCTCAAAATCTACTCCTCGTTCATTTAACCAGGCGATATTGTCGGCAGAGTTATTAACAAAATCCCGAATTACCTTCACTGCCCAAAATACAAGGGACAACCCCAGAAACATGTCGTTGTCTGCCAAGAATGCAGGTGGCGCAAAAGCTGCAAACCATACCAGATATA
>SDWK01000046.1 GCA_004195335.1 Shewanella sp. | reverse complement strand
AGTGTTAGAGACAACTGAGGCTATCGAGCATCTGTCGAAGCAGAATGAAGAAGCTGTGGTGGTCGTTAAAGAGCTGGAAACCGATACCGTGAGTATCGAGTCAATACTCAGTGTCATTAACGAGATCGCGGGCCAAACTAATTTGCTGGCACTTAATGCGGCAATCGAAGCCGCAAGAGCGGGTGAGTCAGGAAGAGGGTTTGCCGTGGTTGCCGATGAGGTTCGTAGCTTAGCCGCACGTACTACGGAGTCGACTTCAGAAATTAAAGAGAAAATTGAGAAGTTACAGTCTGGTGTGGCCGCTGTTGTAAATGTGATGGATGAAAGTCGCACTACGACAGGAACAACGGTTACAAAAGCCAAAGCAGCGAATGAAACTCTTAATGAGATCCGTAAGAGTATCGAAGAGATAACCGATATGAACTTACAAATCGCCAGTGCCGCAGAGGAGCAGAGTCAGGTGGCCGAGGAGATGAATAAAAACACCTCCAACATCAGGGATTTGTCGATGCAGGTTTCAGCCAATGCCGAGCAGACAAATGAGGCGATGAGTGCGCAGCTGGATCATGTTAAGCAACAAGAAAAGCTATTAAACCAGTTTATTGTGTAACAGTAGTCTCCAACAAAGAAAATGTCGGCATTGTGTCGACATTTTTTTTGGGATAATTTGTTTTGGTGGAGTTTGCGATTAGGACACGCCAAAGAGACTTTCTCGGGAACAGGGGCTCAGTTTATGGTCGCTCGGGGGGAACCAACTAAGGTGCCACTTGACTCTCTGTTTACATTGTTTGAACTCATTATCACCTGGTTCCGGCCATTTTGTTTTGCCTGATAGAGTGCTCTGTCTGCATTTTTAATCAGACACTGGTAATCTTTACACTTAGAAGTCAGCCCAGCTACACCAACACTCACAGTGACTCCAATCGAAAGTATATCTATGTCTGACTCTCCGGGCAGCACCAACTGAGAGTTTGCCACAACGTGCCTGAGTCGTTCAGCGAGTGTATAGGATGTAGAAACTTGGGTTCGAGGAAGAATGACAACAAACTCTTCACCACCATAACGGGCAAGTACATCCGACTCTCTTAATGACTCTTTGATGTTTTGGGCGATATTTTTCAGTACCAAGTCACCAACCTGATGACCATAGTTATCATTGACCTGTTTAAAATGATCGATATCAATTAGAAAGATGGACAGAGGGTGAGCGTAATTCAATGCCCGTTCGGTCTCATCTTTGAGTCGGCGGTCCAGATAACGACGGTTGAAGATCCCCATCAGTGAGTCTGTGATATTTTCCTGTTTGAGTGCGTAATTCTGCATAATATCCCTGGTAGTTCTGAGGGAAAGACTGCAGACAACAAAAACAAAAATAGCACCGCAGAAGAAGATTACTGGTACTACCAAATCAAATGGTTGAGAAAATTGAACCGGACTGAATTTTGCGTATACGACATAGCCTGCGATGAAGATCAGGATCAGCAGAATAAGAAATCCCCAACTGTATCGCAATCCGCCTATTGGTAACTGGCGAAATATCTTCCATACGGGCACGATTGCAATTGCCATTAATAGGGCTCCGAAAATGACGAGGCCGCTTCCTAAGATGGGTAAAATATCGTACAAATTGAGTCCTTATTCAGGTGTCACTTCAATTTTAAAAACGCTTGAACCTTGACATGTTTTCAATATTGTCGTGAATATCTTCCTCGGATCCACAGAAAAACATCCGGGATACGATGATAGAATATCAGATGGGTTAAGCAGAAAAGTGATGGGACTCAAAACTTGATCAATTTCCTTGCTTGGCTGGTTTTGTTAACCAGCCAAGCAAGGTGCAAGGTGAGTGAATATTTTGTAATTCGGTCGCCTAGTTAGGTGTTCGCTGACGTGTGAAGAGAGGTTATTTCAACCTGCTCCGGCCGATACCTAGTAGCAGTAACAAGCTTGATAATATGAGCACTGGCCATTGTCCCCAGCGGGCAAAGAAGGTTTGACCTTTTACCAGTGGTATATCGGCCACGAGAACCCCTGATTCGAACTGGGGTAGCTGATGAGTAATGTTTCCCATCTCGTCGACCACCGCAGTTAAACCGTTGTTAGTTGCGCGAACTAAAGGTCTGCCCAACTCTATGGAGCGCATTTGTGCGATCTCCATATGTTGTAAGGGACCATTTGAACTGCCAAACCAAGCATCATTTGATACGGTGAGCAAAAGCTCGGTATCCTCATTAACATTGGCCCTTAATTGTTCGGGAAATGCTATCTCGTAACAGATTGCAGGGGCAATCTGGTGTCCCAAGGCATTGAGGTTTGGTTGCTGGTACTCGCCACGGGCAAAGGAGGACATGGGTAAGTTGAAAAGAGGTGCTATGGGTCTTAGCAGCGTCTCGAATGGCACAAACTCCCCGATTGGAAGCAGGTGGTGTTTCTTAAATTCATTTGTACCATCACCTTGATAACTTGCCTGATTTTGCACTTTTTCATTGTGGTTACCGAGTACAACTAAAGAGTTATAGAAACTATCCTGCTGGTGGCTGATGATGCCCGTGATAATTGCACTGTGATTAAGGTTAGCGACCTTATTTGCATTATCCAGGAACTCGGAGACCATATATTCGGGGGCGGGAATTGCTGCTTCTGGCCAGATGATAATATCTGCACCGAGTTCAGGTCTGGTCAAGTCCATGTATTTACTCATTGTCGGCCAGAGCGCATCAGGCTCCCATTTCATACTCTGGGGGATGTTTCCTTGTACCAGTACGACTTTGACTGATTCACCTTTTGGCTCGATTGTTGAGAGCATTGGGGCGACATAAGTTGCCATGGCTAGCAGGGGAATAACGATGACAGCGACTCTAAATTGTTTCTGTAAACACAGTGCTAATGCTCCGGCCACCATAGCAATAAGATAACTTAACCCTAATGCGCCTACGACGCTGGCAAGTTCCTTTATAGGTCCCTCTGTCTGTGAATAACCAGCCCATAACCAAGGGAAACCAGTTAACATCCAGCCTCTGGCCCATTCAGTTAGGGTCCATAAAGCAGGAAAGAGAAGAATGTTCCTCATCAGAGCCGTGTTAGGAGCAAGCTTTTGCATTAAATAACCTGCAATAGCGGGGTATATGGCAAGGTAGAGAGCTAATAAGGCCATTAAGCCTATCGAGGCAATAAGTGGTAACCCACCAAATTTGTCCATACTTACATGGATCCAGCTTATGCCGACAGAGAAACAACCGAAGCCGAAACTTAACCAATAAATAAATCCAGCTTTCGCTGATAGGCCGTGGCTTTGGTGCAACGCAAAAATCATGGCTAAGAGGTATATCGGCCATATAGCGTAGGGGGCAAAAGCGAGAGCCGTACTGGCACCGGCAAAGTATGCCAGCACCAGACGAATTTTTGAATGATGGGCGAATGCCCGAAGTTTATTCAGCATTCCAGCCTCATCATAGAAAATATTTACCGTTTAAGAGAGTACGTTATGCTGATTTCTCTTCGGTATTTGGATCGGGGAGTTTAACTCTGAGCTGCAATAATCGGCGTGTGTCGGCGCTAATTACGGTAAACTCGATCCCATCAATGCACACCTTCTCATTTCTCTCGGGAAGATGGCCAAATGCATGAGAAACCAAACCACCAACAGTATCAAATTCTTCATCGCTGAATTGAGTTTGAAACTCATCATTGAAATCTTCGATAGGCGTTAATGCTTTGATCATATAGATCTGCTTACTGACCTTGCGAATTTCAGTCTCTTCTGCAGAGTCATGAGCAAACTCATCTTCGATTTCGCCGACAATTTCTTCGAGGATGTCTTCGATGGTAACCAGACCCGATACCCCGCCATACTCATCGACCACTATGGCCATATGATATCGCTGAGAGCGGAATTCTTTAAGCAAAACATCGACTCGTTTACTTTCTGGGACAACAACAGCCGGACGAATCACTTGTCCTAATGAGAAAGGCTCTTCGTTGTTTTTAAACCCATATTGAAGCAGATCTTTGGCCAGTAAAATGCCTTCGATATGATCTTTATCTTCATTGACAACGGGAAAACGGGAGTGCGCCGAACTGATCACTGTAGAGAGAAACTCTGCTACCGTGTTATCAATTTGAAGTGCCACAATCTGCGCTCTCGGGATCATGATGTCTCTGACACGAAGATCAGATACTTCTAATACACCTTTGATCATTTCGCGAGTATCTTCAGAGATAACTTCACGAAGCTCCGCATCGTGTATTACATCAACAAGATCATCACGGCTTCGAGGTTCGCCCTGAAATAACTGGCTTACTTTTTCTAACCAGCTCTTTCTTTGGGCGTTGCTACTGGGGGGGATATCGTCACTCATAGTTTTTCCTGACCTGTTATGGCCAATTCTTGCTCCTTGTAAGGATTGTTAAAACCTAAATTTTCAATTAGTTGAGTCTCTAAAGACTCCATTTCGTCGGCTTCTGCATCGTCTATATGATCATACCCTAGCAGATGGAGACAACCGTGTACAACCATGTGAGCCCAGTGAGCTTGTAGAGGCTTATCTTGCTGTAATGCCTCGAGTTCGACAACGGGCGCACAGATGATTAAATCGCCTAATAGTGGGATTTTAATCTCCGGTGGTGCCTCAAAGGGAAAAGAGAGCACATTTGTTGGCTTATCTTTTCCTCTGTATGTCGAGTTTAACTCCTGACTTTCGGCTTCATCGACGATTCTTATCGTTAATTCGGCTTCTGTCATCGTCTTTGGGAGTGCTGTACGCACCCAAAGTTCAAAATTTTCTTTACTTGGTAACTGACTATTGTCTATAGCGAGTTGCAGATCGAGAACTAAATCCAGTTCTGCTTGGCTACTGTTCATTTTCTGGGGTCCCTTGAAGCTTATATTGACTATCTTTCTTCGCTTTGGCAATTTGGACTTGTTGTTCATGCGCTTCATAGGCTTCAACGATTCGGGCTACAACGGGATGACGAACGACATCTTTAGCCTGGAAAAAGTTAAAACTAACCACATCAACGTCTCTTAACACTTCAATAGCGTGCCGCAGACCTGACTTCTGGCTCTTAGGCAGATCGCTCTGAGTGATATCTCCAGTGATCACGGCTTGAGAGTTAAAACCAATACGCGTGAGGAACATTTTCATCTGTTCAACCGTCGTGTTCTGGCTTTCATCTAAGATGATAAAGGCGTCATTGAGTGTGCGGCCACGCATGTAGGCAAGAGGCGCAACTTCGATGATATTACGCTCTATTAAACGCTCTACTTTTTCGAAACCTAACATTTCGAATAAGGCATCATAGAGTGGACGAAGATAGGGATCGACCTTCTGACTGAGATCGCCAGGCAGAAAGCCAAGCTTTTCTCCCGCTTCTACAGCCGGACGAGTCAGTAATATACGGCGTACCTCTTGTCGCTCCAGCGCATCGACTGCAGCCGCTACAGCAAGGAAGGTTTTACCAGTACCTGCAGGCCCCACCCCAAAAGTAATGTCGTGGCTAACTATGTTAGCGACGTAATCACTTTGATTTGGATTACGAGGCTTGATGACTCCGCGTTTGGTCTTTATATAACGCTCTTTTTCGTCTCTTGGCGCTTCGACTTCGAGTGCAACTGCTTCTTGGATTGCCAAATGAACGGCATCTGGTTCAAGGTCAGGAGTACTGCCTTTAATTGCCTGAGTCTCGATATAAAGTGTTTTTAGTAGGTTATTAACGATGAGACAGTTTCTGGCTTGTCCGACAATTTGAAAGTGATTATCTCGGTAGCTGATCTCGACACCGATACGGCGTTCGACTTGCTTGATATTGTCATCGAATGGCCCACAAAGGGAGATCAATCGACGAGTATCTGCTGGCTCTAAATAGAGGTTCAGCGTCGTTAACTTGTTAGACAAAATAACTCCAATTAGCAATTGTCATCTGCGTTCTATATTCACAGTTTACGAGTCAACACTGATAAATGCTAACTGAATTTATCTTAAAGGTGAGCAAACCGAATTAACTTAAGTTGAAAACTAAAAAAGGCGGCATTTTCATGCCGCCTTAGAACTGTCTTTCAGGACTTAGGGTATGTATTGAGTAACACCTAAGTCATCGTCTTTCTTATGTTTAGCAAGAATGTCAGATGGTGTGAGTGAGCGGCGAAGATCCATCTCATCTTCCCCGCGGACAAAGGTGCCACGTAATGAGTTGGTGTAAACATCAACAATTTCGACATCGACGAAACTACCAATATGTTTAGGATCGGCTTCGAAATTCACTACTCGGCTGGTTTCAGTGCGGCCTCTGAGCTCCATTGGATTCTTTACCGATGGCCCTTCGACTAAAATTCGTTGAACTGTTCCAAGCATATGACGGCTATAACGCATGGCTTGCTGAGTAATTCTGTCTTGCAAGATAGCCAAACGTTCTTTCTTTTCAGCTAAAGTTACATCATCGGGGAAATCGGCTGCTGGCGTGCCTGGGCGGGCACTGTAGATAAAGCTGAAGCTGTGATCAAATTGCACATCTTCAATGAGTTTCATGGTGTCGGCGAAGTCCTGCTTAGACTCACCCGGGAAACCGATGATAAAGTCAGAGCTTATTTGGATATCCGGACGTGCTTTTTTGAGGCGTCGAATAATTGATTTATATTCGATAGCCATATGACCACGTTTCATCTGAGTCAGAATGCGATCCGAACCTGATTGAACTGGCAGATGAAGGAAGCTGACGAGTTCAGGCGTATCCTCATAAACGTCAATAATATCTTGTGTAAATTCAATAGGGTGACTCGTGGTAAACCTGAGTCTATCGATTCCATCAATGGCTGCAACGTAACGGAGCAGTTCTGCAAAGGTGCAGATCTCATCATCATGAGTCGCGCCACGATAAGCGTTAACGTTTTGTCCTAATAGATTAACTTCGCGAACGCCTTGGGCTGCGAGTTGAGCTATCTCCAGGATAACATCATCAAGAGGACGACTGACCTCTTCGCCACGGGTATAAGGTACTACACAGAAAGAGCAATATTTACTGCAACCTTCCATAATAGAAACATATGCACTTGGACCATCGGCACGCGGTTCAGGTAATCGATCGAATTTTTCAATTTCAGGGAAACTGATGTCGATCACCGACTTTGCCCCGCCCCTGATTTGCTCGATCATCTCAGGAAGACGATGTAATGTTTGTGGACCAAAGATCAGATCAACGCACTGAGCACGATCCTTGATGACTTTGCCCTCTTGGGATGCAACACAACCGCCAACCCCGATGATTAAATTGGGATTTTTATCTTTTAGTTTTTTCCAGCGTCCAAGTTGATGGAACACTTTTTCTTGAGCTTTTTCACGAATCGAACAAGTATTCAGAAGCAATACATCAGCTTCTCCGGGCTCATCTGTCAAGGTATAGCCTTCGTACTCGTCCATCAGGTCAGCCATCTTAGATGAGTCATACTCATTCATCTGACAGCCCCAGGTTTTAATATGGAGTTTTTTACTCATCTGTTTGTATCACTCTTGGAACCACAGGAAAAATAGCGCAACATTTTACCTCTTGAGCACCCTAGTGGCTAGCTTTTGCACTTTTTTATTGAAAATCATTCTGATCTAACCCATTTATTATCGATTGTTATTGGAGTGTATGGTGTGTTCCATGCTGTCATATCAGATTGATACTTTGCCATTTTCAATGAGCCAGATCGCGCTTGAGTATAAATATCTGCTTCGATTTGAATTCTAAATTGGTTCAATAATTCCGTAGTATATTGATATAGGGCATAATCCAAAGGTGCTCTATAGCTTACAGTAATGACTTCCATAGCTTCGCTGTCGGTGGTTTTATCCATTTGTTCAGCGTGAAGAGATAATGGCAAAATGCTGACAGCTAGTAAGGTAAGATATGCTGATAGTTTCATAATGTGCTCACTCATTCCATTGGCTTTGATTTGAAAACTGAGTGTAATGTAAGAACCTGTATTTAAGTTCTACGGTTTGTAAGCAGGTGTTAGTCAAAGTGGGTATAGCAACATTTGGATACTCAATTAAATATTATTGACATGCTTATTGCCCGTAGCCGGGGATTTAGCGGATAAAACACAGTTCAATATCGGTGATTCAAAACCCGTGGCTAACCTAGCACTGAATATTTAGCCATAAATGTGGTTTTTTGGATCGTTTGAATCAGATAATTATAAACAAAGACATAAAATAGTATGGATGAAGCCTTGGTGAGTCAGTCTCAAATGAAAGCGTTAAAAAAAGATGTTGTCATCGTTGGTGGAGGAATGGTTGGCGCCGCCACTGCCATAGGTCTAGCACAACTAGGGCTCAATGTTGCAGTGGTTGAAGCCTATGCACCTAAGCCATATAGCAGCGAGCAAGCTATCGATATCAGGGTATCCGCGGTGAGTCTGGCATCTGAACAGTTACTCGAACGCCTCGGGGCACTGAAGAGTCTTAGTTTGATGCGCCGGGTCGCCTATTTGGGATTAGAAACCTGGGAGTTAGATGGTTTCATCACTCGATTTCATGCTGAACAAGTCGGTGTTCCCTATCTGGGACATATTGTTGAAAACAGGCTGATGCAACTTGCGCTCTGGGAGCAGTTTGACTCATTTGATAATATTGAGCTTTTTTGCCCAACAAAGGTAGCGGATTTTAGCCGCCAAGAACGAGGGGTAACGGTTACCTTAGATAATGGTGTCTCACTCGAGACTAAATTACTTGTCGGCGCCGATGGCGCTAATTCCCAAGTAAGGACCTGGGCTGGAATTGGCTTGACGGGGTGGGATTATTCTCAATCCGCGATGTTAATTAATATCAAGACCAATTGCGGTCAACAAGATGTAACTTGGCAGCAATTTACTCCACAAGGACCGCGATCTCTTCTGCCTCTGCCGGGGAATAATGCGTCTTTGGTGTGGTATGACGATGCTAGTCGCATTGCACAACTCACTCAATTAAGTAATAAGGCTCTGGCTCAACAGATAAACGAGCACTTTCCTGCACGTCTGGACAGGCAGTTCGAAGTGTTACAAAAAGGCAGTTTCAAGCTAACAAGACGCCATGCACAATCCTATTTCGCTGACAATCTGGTTATTTTAGGCGATGCGGCGCATACCATTAATCCACTCGCTGGGCAGGGGGTTAACATTGGCTTTAAAGATGTCGAAGCATTGATTTCAACTATTTCAGAAAAAATAAGCCAAGGTGAACCTTGGTGGGAAGAACCCGCATTACGCTCATACCAAGAAAGGCGTTATAAAGATAATCAGTTGATGATGTCTGCCATGGACCTCTTCTATGCTGGATTCAGTAATGAGCTTTTACCGTTAAAAATACTGCGTAATGCGGCGTTAAAAGTGGCCAATATCGATTCTCCGATCAAAAAGTATGTACTTAAGTATGCCTTGGGTTTGTAAAATAACCTCAGATTATGGCTCGTAACCCAAAAAAGAAACTCTAAGATATAGTCTTCCCACAAATCAACCTAGCGATGGCCAATTGATTGTTAACTGGCTATCGGTGGTTGATTTTTTAGCGTCATAAAATAGTCGATAAACAGTGGTTGCCCGTTTCAATCCCCTCTACATTTAACCGGTCAGGCAGAACAATTTTGCTCATTATTTGTTGAGTAGGGAATTGAGTGTTAAAATGCCGCGTTTTTCTTTGTGGCAACTTCACTCGCAGAATGAAAGAATAGGCTAAATGAGTAACATTAAACTGATAGTTGGGCTCGCAAACCCAGGCGATAAATATGCTCAGACCAGGCACAACGCGGGAGCTTGGTATGTACACGAATTGGCGAAAGTGTGCGGTGCTACGCTCGTCGCAGATAGCAAATATTATGGGTTAACAGCAAGAGTGACTTTGCACGGGAAAGATGTTCGTTTACTCATCCCGTCCACCTTTATGAATCTGAGTGGGAAGTCGGTCGGCGCTTTAGCCAACTTTTTCCGCATTGAACCTGAAGAGATTTTGGTTGCTCATGATGAGCTGGATATGCAGCCCGGAATTGCAAAATTTAAACTTGGTGGCGGCCATGGCGGACATAATGGCCTGAAAGATATCATTGCTAAGCTTGCCAATGATAAAGGTTTCTATCGACTCCGGATCGGAATTGGTCATCCAGGTGATAAGAACCAAGTGAGTAATTATGTATTAGGCAAGGCACCAGCATCGGAGCAAGTCTTGATAGAGACAGTGATTGATGAGGCCGTGAGATCGACTGAATTGCTATTTAATGA
>SDWK01000801.1 GCA_004195335.1 Shewanella sp. | reverse complement strand
CCTGTCAGTCATTAACGTTACACCTGAGCAGATCGTTATCCGACAGGCCAAGACAAGCATGCTTGCCGAAGTTCCTGAGGCTCCTGAATTGGAAGGGGTAGACATGAATCCAGGTAAGCGCAGCGACTCAAAAAGACCTGATTGGTTGTCAAAGACAAAAATCGAGAAGTAACCATCTTGGCCTTGCGAATATTCTGACGGGAGCTCACCTTATGCAATATGTAGACAAAAGCACTCTTTGCCGATTGGTAAGCATTGTTCTGCTGTTTTTGATTCCATCCGGAGTTCTGGCGAGCGATGAAAGTGCGAGTTCCGGCGCGGCCGCATCCGATCCAACGGCTGCGGTGAATTATCAAGACCTGCGCTACCGGTACTTTGACCTCGACGGCGGCGACAAAAACAGCTTCGAGACTGAGGGCGCGTTCATGTTGGGATCCCGACTCAAAATTACCAATGAACTGCACTATGTTGAGACTGACCGTACCGGAAAGTCGGAGAAAGACTTTGAGGTTCTCAAGCTTAAGGGCATCTGGCTGACTCCGGGCCAGCCGTTTGGTATCAAGGCCAAATATGCTTTGGGGGTTGAATGGCAGAAAGACCTCGGAGACCTCAAAGAGGGGACCGGTACGGGCGCAGATATAATTGCTCCTTTGGCGGGTATTGGATGGGCGCCAAACGATGATAACTTTATTGTCACCCTGATCCAGTATTACCACTCTTATGAAACCGACAGCGCTCGTAAGGATGATGTCCGAGAAACAGGTCCTCGACTCATCTGGATAAGAAGCCTCCCTGAGATTAGAGGGTGGTTCAAGGCTGACCTCAAAATGCTCATTAACCATGAAGATGACAACGATTTCAGCCAAACAATGGAACTCCAATTCGGGAAGATGTTTACGCCGGGTGTAGGTGCTTATGCTGAGCTGCTGCTGGGTGACGATGTCTTGGATACAAATGCCTACGATGTCGGTGGGGGGCAGGGTGTGCGGTTTATGTATTAAATGATATACCGATTTGAAACAGTTATAAGATATAAAAATGGCCACCTGGAAGCGAGTGGTCTTTCTCTATATGTCAGGGTCAGTAAACATCTCTCATTTTTATCAATTTTGCATACAACCGGTGGGAGTCAAGGCAGTTGTCGCCTTTGTTGATTATGAAGCCTTATTCAGTCACCCACTGCACCCAAGACCCCATTCTTAAAACTCAATACATTCCCTTTTCTTTTTACGTAGTAATCAGGTTCTCCTTTTTCGCTGTTATCTTGTCAGTCAAGGCTTACGTTTTTTCTGCCGGTAATGACTGACGAATAGAATAATTGCAATGCAGAGCATCGCTACGGAGAAGATCGTAATCGTCCCACTCAAGCTCTGCAGTAGTGTGGGGAAGAATACCAACACCAGTCCCATAACCGCCATCATGATTCCTGAGACCAATTTCAAACAGCGCCCTTGTCGCTCCGACAGTTGGTGTGCCCCTAACGTCACCGCGAAGATGATTACAATGATCAATAGAGGGATGACGTAGACGACGTTATACAATCCCAGGTAAGTATAATATTGCCAGGTGGGTAGCTCCTGCAAAGTCAGAATGCGTGTGAAAACCATCGGAAAGCCAGCGGTACAGAGCAGTTCGTAGCTGTTTGCTGCAATTGCCAGCAGAGCAGTGCCGCCAAGAAGAGAAAGGTAATTTGCAGATTTAACCAGGCCTCTGACCCGGTGGTAGAGGCCCGGTTTTGCTTTTTCCGGAATGGAAAGACTTGGCCCTTTGTGAAACATAAAATAATCCTTAACGTTGAATCCACCGATCAGTAGCGCCACAAAACCTGCGAGCAGGGTGACGACGCGGATGCCTCCTGTGGCCAGAAAGAGGTTGAGCCAGGCAGCCATGAAGAGGAAGTAAATCAGGCCGGAAAAACTGACAAAAACCACACCAACAGTCAGCATGCGCATTCGCGAGTGGGCGTGGATCATCAGGGAGAGTAGAAAGAGCAGGACAAAGAAGGCGCACGGGTTGATACTGTCCAGCAAACCAAGGGTTAAGGTCACCAGCGGCAGAGAAATTTCTCTCGCGTCGAGTTCACCCCATAGTGGCACAGAGATCGTACTCTCCTCAGCAAGAGGCTGCTCTGCAAGGCGCTCGCTATTTTCTGGCAGTAAACGTTCCATGGCATCTGGGCAACCTGACTCAATGCACTCTTTCAATTGAGCTTCAACTTCGCGCAACTTGTTGTGGTTCAGACCAATCCAGACCTTGTTGCCTAGAAAAAGAGTTGGGGTTGCCACTAACAAGTCACCGTGAGTCGCTACCAGTTTCATCATCTCTTCGAAAGCGCCTCGGTCCAACCAAATGTCTTTTTCGATCAGTGTGACGGTGGGGGCTTGCTCGGCGAGTTGATGAATCAGAGGGCCGTATTCTCCGCAGTGTGGGCAGTTCTCGGCAGAGTAGTAGTAGAGCTTGACTGTACCGGTTGTCGCAGTAACAACGACAGCCAACGCGGTCGCGCAGAGAAATGTGATTATGAAGGTAATAACAAGAGATCGTCGTGTGCTCATGTCGTTGACCTGTGTTTGCAATTTTATTGGTGTGCTCTTTAGCATATTATCAAATTTCAGCTGGATGTCTTGAGTTGACACCCGCCGTTGTTGAACGACATATTTAGAAAGCTGATTAATACGCAAAATGATGGCCACTTGGATCAACACTGGGTGGCCATTTCTCATATGTTGAATTGCATCATGCCGCTACAGTGCTAACCTTGTCTAAAGCACGTTAACTTTCCGGGGGTGTGTGTGCTCGAATTTACTGAAAAAGCGACTAAGTTTCGTCAGAATTGCATGCGCATAATTTTGGACTTTTACATACTTATCACTTCAATAATATTCCTACTTGCTGTTGTTTTCGCAGTGCTTTTTATCGGCCCTTGATTTGTTTGAATTAGTAAGTGTGGCCTTT
Organism: Shewanella sp.; assembly: GCA_004195335.1. Classification (GTDB taxonomy): domain Bacteria; phylum Pseudomonadota; class Gammaproteobacteria; order Enterobacterales; family Shewanellaceae; genus Shewanella. The sequence goes on along the minus strand of SDWK01000801.1, from coordinate 35 downwards.
CTCAACCGACCCTTCGCATAACCATCCCTGAAGAT